>DNNV01000382.1:0-3080 GCA_003497505.1 Clostridiales bacterium
AAAAATTTGATTTCTCCGCTGGCAGCCTTCACCAGTCCCGCAATTGTGCGCAGAGTGGTACTTTTTCCGGCGCCGTTGGCACCTATGAGGGTTACAATGGATTTTTCGGGAACATCAAGGCTGATTCCCTTGACTGCTGAAATTCCTCCGTAATTGACATGCAGATTACTAATTTTAAGCATCTTCTTCCACCCCCAGGTAAGCCTCGATAACCTTAGGGTTATTTTTAACCTCGTCAGCCGTTCCTTCAGCTATAAGCTGACCGAAATCGAGAACATAAATTTTATCGGATATTTTCATTACCAGATCCATATGGTGTTCAATCATAAATATGGTCAGGTTAAATTCGTCTCTTATGGAATGAATGAAGTTTGCAAGCTGCTCTGTCTCGCTTGGGTTCATACCTGCTGCAGGCTCATCCAAAAGCAGAAGCTTTGCATCTGTTGCCAGGGCTCTTGCTATTTCAAGCTTTCTTTGTTCTCCGTAAGGCAGCGAGCTGGATGTTTCATTTTTCAAATGGAGCAAGCCGAGCTTATTTAAAAGCATTTCTGATTTTTCTCTCATAGCCTTTTCTTCTTTCCTTGCCCATGGCATTCTCACTGTTGAGGAAAGGAAATCACTTTTAATGTGGAGATGATTTGCAATCAATATATTTTCAAGTACTGTAAGTTTGCTGAACAATCTTATATTCTGAAAGGTTCTGGCTATTCCCTTCTTCGTTATTTTGTCGGGAAGAAGGCCGTTGATTTTCTCACCGTTGTAATACACATTTCCTTTTGTGGGCTGGTATACTCCCGTAACCACGTTGAAGGTTGTAGTCTTTCCAGCACCGTTAGGGCCAATGAGAGCAACTATTTTTCCGTTTTCCACATCTATATTCAAGTTGTTGTTGGCAATTACGCCTCCAAACTGCATGGTTACATTTTCAAGTTTTAAAACGCTCATTATGCCGCACCTCTCTTATCTGACTTCTTTCGGAGGAATTTTCCTCTTATTAAATCCCAGGAAAGCTCCTTCTGTCCTAAAATACCGTTTCTGAAAAACAGTACAAGTATCATCAGTAAGGCAGAGAATATTACCATTCTGAATCCCGGTCTGAAAATAGGAATTACAACGCCGCCTATAGTCAGCTTGTCATCAAAGAATCTCAGAACCTCAAGTCCGGATGTTACTACAAATGATGAGATTATAGTTCCGGATACGCTTCCCATACCGCCCAGTACAATTATGAGCAGGAAGTTGTAGGTCATTGGTATATTAAATGAATTGGGCACAACAGAGCCTAAAAGAGAAGCGTAAAGACCTCCACCTATACCTGCGAAGAATGCGCCTATGGCAAAGGACAGAACCTTGTGCTTGAATAAATTTATTCCCATGGCTTCTGCGGCAATATCATCCTCCCGTATGGCCTTGAAGGCTCGGCCATAGCTGGAATCTATTAAAAGCTTGATAAATATTACGGACAGAATCAGGATACCGAAAAATATCCACATGGTGGGCATTTCAGGGATTCTGTTAATTCCCAGAGCGCCGTTTGTAATAGGCTGAATATTTGTAATAACAATTCGTATTATTTCTGAAAAGCCTAATGTTGCTATTGCAAGATAGTCACTTTTCAGCCTTAGGACCGGAATACCTATAAGTATAGCAACAAATGCGGCTAAAAGACCTCCTAAGATTAAGGCAACAAAGAACGGAAGCTCTATTTGTGCGAGAACCGGATTTTGTTTAATAACATAAAATATACTTGGTCTTAGCCCTACGGGAACGGTAAATATGGCAACTACATATGCACCCAATGCCATAAAGCCTGCCTGCCCCAGCGAGAAAAGTCCGGTGAAGCCGTTGATGAGGTTCATTGAAACAGCCACTATGGCATAAACTGCGCTGGTGTTAAGTACACGTCTAACATAGCTGTCTCCTATTACCCTCTTGTCCAAAAGGGTGATAAGCACTGCGAAAACAATCAAAGATATAATATTCAATATTAACTTAGTTTTTTTGCTCATTTTATTTTCATTCATATTTGTATTTTTCATCATACTTTATCTGTCACCTTCTCTCCAAGAAGTCCGGTTGGCTTAACCAGCAAAACAACTATTAGTATTACAAAAGCAATTGCATCTCTGTAGCCTGTCAGCGATGGAAGGAAGGAAACAAGCAATATTTCTGCCATACCCAGGATGAAGCCCCCAAGCACTGCTCCGGCAGTGTTGCCAATTCCGCCCAGAACTGCGGCTATAAAGCACTTTAACCCCGGCATTACGCCCATGAGAGGCATAACGGAAGGATATTTTGAACCCCATAGTATTGCGCCAACAGCTGCAAGTGCCGAACCAATTACGAACGTTGAGGAAATAACACGGTTTATATTTATTCCCATGAGCCTTGCTGTCTCAAAGTCCTTTGATACGGCTCTCATGGCCATTCCGATTTTTGTTTTATTTGTTATGAACATTACAACATACAATAGAACTATAGTTACCACAGGTGTTATCATAGTTGCCACAGAAAGGGACACACCCGCTATGGAAACTGATTTTGTTAGTATTGCAATATTGGGAAATCCTTTAGGAACTCCTGTGAACAAGTATGTTGCCAGGTTTTCCAAAAGAAATGATGCACCTATTGCAGAAATCATAATTGACATTCTGGGTGCATCTCGCAGCGTGCTGTATGCTGCCTTTTCCAACAATACTCCCAGTGCAACAGTTGCCAGAATTACTATTATTGAAGCTATATACCATGGAAGACCGAAGTTAACAACGCTGAAAACCATGAAATAAGCTGCCATCATGAATATATCGCCGTGCGCGAAGTTTATGAGCCTGAGTATACCGTATACCATGGTATATCCTATTGCAATAAGAGCATATAAACTTCCCAGTGAAATACCGTTGGCGAGCTGCTGTAAAAATGTTTGAAAAGTCATAGTATTCCTCCACTAAGGATAAACTTTAAAAGGCGAACGACTGTCCGCCTTCGTGTTTTTAATTTCTTTCCTGCTTATTTAACAGTGACAGTGTCGATGTAAACAAATTTTCCGCCTTGAACGGTCTTGATAACAGCCATGTTTTTAT
>DNNV01000382.1:3243-15824 GCA_003497505.1 Clostridiales bacterium
ATCTTTGGTGAAATTGATTAAGCCTGTTACACCTTCATAATCCTTTGTAGCGTTAAGAGCGTCTCTTATTGCGGTACCATCTGTAGAGTTTGCTCTCTCGATAGCATCGCGCACCAACAGATAAGCGTCGTATCCAAGAGCTGAAACAGCAGGAATAATAGGCTCTTTGCTTCCAAGCTCTTTCTTGTAGCCTTCTACGAATTTTTTAGCTTCCGCTGTTACAGGGTCGCTTTCATCGAAGAATGTAGACAATACGATACCTTCAGCATCTGCTCCGGCAACGTCTATAACGGCAGGATTTTCCCATGTGTCTCCGCCCATTATAAGAGCATCAATCTTAAGGTCTCTTGCCTGTCTTATAATAAGAGGAGCTGTTGTTGCTGAACTAGGCGCAAATATTACGTCCGGTTTTTTAGCTTTTATATTTGTAAGAATTCCGTTAAAGTCTGTGTCATTTGTCTGGAAGTATGATTCGTCGATTATACTGTTAGGGTCTCCTGTTAATTCTTTAAAAGCATTTATAAAGAAGTTACCAAGACCTATGGAATAGTCATCACCGTTTTGCATAATAACGGCAGCAGTCTTTGCACCCTTCTGAACGGCATAGTTTGCCATTACTCTTCCCTGGAAAGGATCAAGGAAGCATGCACGGAAATAATAGTCATTTCCCTGAGTAACCATTGGATTTGTACAGGAAGCACCCATTGCCGGTATCTTTGCATTCTTGATTATATCTCCTGCGGCAATAGAAACACCTGAACCATATGAACCTATAATTGCAACAACCTTTTCACTTTCAATCAGACGTGATACCGCTGTTGCAGCTTCAGCCTTGTCGCTTTTGTTATCAACAATTACAAGTTCTATTTTCTTGCCTAAAACTTCAGGATACATTTTATTTGCATACTTGATGCCGTCTGTTTCCTGTTGTCCTCCTCCGCCGTTTTCACCTGTAAGCGGTTCGAAAACACCTATTTTTATTACATCATTCTTTGCTCCGGAGCTTGTTCCCTGTTCCTTTGCACATGCAGTAAACATTGATAGAATCAATAATAAGCATAACAATAAAGATAATTTTCTTTTCATTCTCTTCTCCTCACTTATTGACTAAATTTCTAATGATTATAACACTCAAAAGCTTGTTTTGCAAGAAAATTTTCCGTGCTATAAAAACAATATTCTCTATTTTGGATACATAAATACTTAATTGTCTTTAGAGTAAAACATTTTCCTCTGGACATAAGCATTTGAATATAAAACAGAGTCTAATATAATATATTAGACTCTGTCCAAGTTTATGATTAAGTATTTAGTTGAAATGATTATGTTAAAACTTTGCTGTTAATTCTAAAACTCTGCCTTTCAATACAGTCTCATCTTCTGTCCTGCTCAGGGAAGCGTCAATTATTGAAGCAAGCTCTGCCATTTCCGCTTCTTTCAAACCTCTTGTGGTCACTGCCGGCGTCCCTATTCTCAGGCCGCTGGTAACAAAGGGACTTTGCGGATCAAAGGGTATTGTGTTCTTATTTGTCGTAATGTGTATCTCATCAAGCATTTTTTCGGCTTCCTTACCTGTGAGGTTCTTGTTTCTCAAATCAACAAGCATCAGATGGTTGTCCGTTCCTCCGGATACTATTCTGAATCCTCTGTTTGCAAGCTCCTGTGACAAGACTACAGCATTTTTTAAAACCTGCTGCTGGTATTCTATAAATCCGTCTTCCATTGCCTCCTTGAAGCACACGGCTTTTGCGGCTATGACATGCATCAGAGGTCCGCCCTGAATACCGGGGAATATAGCCTTGTCAATTTTCTGGGCAAATTCGCTTTTACATAAAATCATTCCGCCTCTTGGGCCTCTCAGAGTCTTGTGAGTTGTTGTTGTAACAAAATCAGCATATTCCACTGGATTAGGATGAAGTCCGGCAGCTACCAGACCAGCTATATGAGCCATGTCAACCATGAAGTATGCGCCAACTTCATCTGCAATTTCTCTGAAGGCTTTGAAATCAATGAACCTTGAATATGCACTTGCGCCTGCAACAATCAGCTTTGGCTGTTCACGTTTTGCTGTTTCTCTGACCTGGTCATAGTCTATGGTTTCAGTCTCTTTATTTACTCCGTAAAAAACAACATCGAAATATGAGCCTGACATATTCACAGGACTACCGTGTGTCAGGTGACCGCCCTGAGACAGGTCCATTCCAAGTATCTTGTCTCCGGGCTTTAAAACTGAAAAGTATACTCCGAAGTTTGCATTTGAGCCTGAGTGAGGCTGTACATTGGCATGGTCGGCACCGAATATTTTCTTTGCTCTGTCTCTTGCAAGATCTTCAACCTTATCAACAAATTCGCATCCGCCATAATATCTCTTTCCCGGATATCCTTCGGCATATTTGTTTGTAAGATGGCTTCCCATTGCTTCAAGAACTGTTTCGGAAACAAAGTTTTCGGAAGCAATAAGCTCTATGTTGATATTTTGTCTTTCTTTTTCTTCCATCATTGCGCTATATAGTTCAGGGTCGTTTTTAGTTATTAAATCAAAGTTCATAATTATCTCCTATACATATATTTTTGGCAGTCTTTTTCCTAAGTTTGTGAGGACCTCATAGGATATTGTTCCTCTCATGTTTGCAACATCTTCCGCAGTCATGGCACCGTCTGTTCCGTCGCCGTAAACTATTGCTTCGTCGCCGATTTGAGGATTTTCAACATTGGAAAGGTCAACCATAAACTGGTCCATGCATACTTTTCCTAAAATAGGGCATTTAACTCCTTTTACAACAATGTATCCCTTGTTTGACAGAAGCCTTGAATATCCGTCTGCATATCCCATTGGAATAGTTCCTACTACAGTTTTTCCGGTTGAATTGAATAAATGTCCGTATCCTACGCCTTCACCGGCCTCAATGTTTTTTACATTAGCTAACTTAGCCTTCAATGTAACACATATTTCGAATTTATACTCATCCTTGTTTACTTCGTCGGATGGATAGAAGCCCGACAATATTATTCCCGGCCTTACCATGTCAAAATGATATTCCGGAAGGTCGATTATAGTTGCACTGTTTGCAATATGCTTAACAGGAATTGTAACGCCGCGTTCCTCAAGCATTTTTATGAAAGATATGAATCTTCCTGCCTGCTTATGTGCTGTTGTTTTATCCTTTTCATCGGCTCTTGCTTGGTGAGAATATATGCCCTCAATGAATATATTGCTCAAAGTTGCTATTTTGGCAACCTTATCGGCATTTTCTTCAGTTGGCAGGAATCCCAGCCTGTTCATTCCGGTCTCTACTTTTATGTGTATCTTTGCGGTTTTATTGAACTTTTCGGCAACAACGTTCAATTTCTCCGCAAGCTCAAGAGTGTAAACGGTCAGCGTTATGTTGTTTTCGATTGCGTCATCGTAAAATTCTTCAGGAGTGTAGCCGAGAACGAGGATATCCTTGTCTTTTATTTCTTTTCTGAGTTCCATAGCTTCGGAAAAAACAGCTACCGCAAGCATATCAACCCCATTTTCCAAATACATTTTAGAAAGTTCGACGGAGCCCATTCCATAGCTGTCTGCTTTTACAACGGCACAAACCTTAACATTGGGACCTACGGCTCTTTTTACTTCCAGGAAGTTATGAATTGCCTTTTTTCTGTTAATTTCCACCCATGCAGGTCTTAATTTTTCGTTCATTATATATTTAATCCTCCTAAAATTTACTTACAGCTAATTATAACAAACGGCATAAATTAAATCAACGAAATGTAAAAAAATTTAAGCGTATTGCAGATAATACTAATTCGCATTAAAATAAGTACCATTGGAGCAAATTAGTATATGCTGATCCTATGTTTCGGACAATTATTTGTCCGCCTTTTTAAATAAAAACAGTATAAAATTTCAAAAATGTGTTTACAAGGGCAACAATATTTATTAATATAGGGTTTGGATTAATTATATTAAGGAGAAAGTATGAGTGTTTTAGATGTAAGAAATGTAACTCACGGCTTCGGAGCCAGGGCAATATTGGAAGATGTATCATTCAGACTTTTGAAGGGTGAGCACGTTGCCTTGATAGGGGCAAACGGAGAAGGTAAATCTACATTTTTAAATATTATAACAGGAAGACTCATGCCCGATGAGGGTACGATTGAATGGTCCAGAAGGGTGACCGTAGGATACTTGGACCAACATTCCGCATTGAAGCCGGGAACAACCATAAGGGAAAATCTGAGGCTTGCTTTTGACGGACTGTTTAAAATGGAGCAGGAAATGATGAAGCTTTATGAGGATATGGCTTCGGCTGAGGATGATGAGGTCAGCAGGATGATGGAGGATGCAGCCGATATACAGACTATGCTGGACAGCAGCGGCTTCTATACCATAGATACAAAGATAGAAGAGGTTGCCAACGGCCTCGGTCTCGTAGACATAGGTCTCGACAAGACAGTGGATGAGCTCAGCGGCGGTCAGAGGACAAAGGTGCTTTTAACAAAGCTTCTGCTTCAGAATCCCGTAATACTTCTCTTGGATGAGCCCACGAACTATTTGGATGAAAACCACATAAGATGGCTAACAACATATCTTCAGAACTATGAAAATGCATTTATTCTAATTTCCCATGATATACCGTTTATAAATGATGTGTGCAATATCATATACCATGTGGAAAACTGCAGCCTGACACGATATGTGGGAAATTATGAGGAGTTCAGAAGAATATACGAGCTAAACAAGCAGAAGGAAGAAAGAGAATACGAGAGACAGCAGAAGGAAATTGAAAAGCTAGAGGATTTCATAGCCAGAAACAAGGCGAGAGTTGCAACCAGAGGCATGGCAAACAGCCGTATGAAGCAGCTTGAAAAAATGGATATTATTGAAAGGCCAAGAGATAAGCCGAAACCAACATTCAGATTTAAAGAAACAAAGGCGCCAAGCCGATTTTTAATAGATGCCAAGGACCTTGTAATCGGATATGACCACCCGTTGACAAATCCAATGAACTTCCAGATAGAAAGAAATAAGAAAATAGCCCTTGTGGGGGTTAACGGATTAGGAAAGTCAACTCTTTTAAAAACGATGCTCGGTATTATTCCGCCAATAAGCGGAAGTGTGTCCTTCGGAGAAAATGTGGTATACGGATATTTTGAGCAGGAGGACTCCAAGAATAACAGCAGCACCGCATTGGATGAGGTATGGAACGAATATCCTTCCTTGACAAACCATGAGGTCAGACTGGAGCTGGCGCGCTGCGGACTAACTACCGAGAATATAACCAGCATGATGAAGGTTTTGTCAGGTGGAGAAAATGCCAAGGTGAGATTGTGTAAGATTCTGCTTAAAGAATTGAATTTCCTTGTTCTTGACGAGCCCACAAACCATCTTGACCCTGAGGCCAAGGATGAGCTTGAAAAGGCCCTGGCGGAATTCAAAGGAACAGTGCTGCTTGTAAGCCACGAGCCGTATTTCTATGAAAGTTTTGTAACGGATGTCTGGAATATTGAGGACTTCACAACAAAGATAATATGATAAAAAAGAGATTCTTTAATCTTCGGAAAAAAGAATCTCTTATATTTTTAATCTAATTGAAAATGATCACCACATCTATTATGCCATCAAATCCTCCGTATAAATCGTAAAGCTGGACAATTGAACCGGCCTTGATATCTGACTTGGAGCCTGCCTTAAAGCCTGTAACAATGCCTGACCTGTCAACGGTACAAACATATACGGTTAAATTTGAGGAATACTCCATGTATGTTATTTTATCAATAAGCATCTGATTTGAAAAAATCTGCGTTACCTGCACCTTATCGGTTTCCGGCGGAATTTTATCAATGGATGAAACAACACCGTTCACTATTTCGGCCTTTACGTAGGTGTTCAAAACTGATGAAGTCTTTTTTCCCGCCGCAGAAGTGTTTGAAATCGAAAACACATTGCTGTTATTGAAAAACTGTACATGGCTTGTGGAGTCGTCTATTTTTGTAACCCCCTTGATTATACCGTAAATTGTTCCGTTATAGGTCTGGGGTACCTCAGGAGTAACAGTTATGGAGCCCTCAGGCTTTATGCCGCGGCTTAAATACAGTGCATCTATGTGACCGTTGTATCCCAATACAGCCTTGCCTACAAGGTAGGTATCCAACTGTCCCGGCTCAAGAAGCTGGTATTTTCCATTTGATTCGTAAACTATGAACGTATTTGATGAAACCACATATCCATTTGACAAGGTTCGGGTTTCAGCGTTGTAGTTGTTTGAGATATATGTGGGAGACGGTACGTATTCAATTATTTTCAAGTCTCCGTTTGCAACAGGATCATACTTTATAAAGTCATTTTTTTTCAAAAATGTCTGTTTAGTCTGAGCACCGTTATTTTCTCCTATACTCACAACACTTGAATTATCTGCAAGAGAATATGTTTTTAACGCTCCGAATTTATCGAATATTCTCACGGATGCGCTTCCTCCCGTGCTGTTTGCAGAGCTTAATACTATGCCGAAGGTGGTGGGGTATTTCCCGTATTTCAGCACATTGATTTTCAGTATGTTGTTATTTTTGTCAAGTATCAGCTTTACATTGTCGTTAACAGAAATATTTTCAGTGAATACAAAGTCTTCGCCATTCTTGTAGCTTATTCCGTTAACGGTGTAAAATGTGCTTCCGTTTACTTTTTGTATATTTGTTACCACACCTTCTGTCTGCTTTCTTAAAACATTTATGGTGAGGGCCGTAACTCTGTATGAATCTTTAGTTTCATAGAAATACACAACGTCATCCTGCCTGATTTCTTCCAAGGTGGAAGCATCTCCGTAAATGTGAAGCTTGCGGTAATTGATTTCGCCGTTGCTTTTCAGAGGTAGGGCCTTTCCTGCAAATGTCTTGCTCCCTTCCTTGTAGAGATTTTCTCTTTCAATGGCTTTAACATCGGTCACCTTGTATGCTACTATTCCTATTACCGCTCCGCCGGAGGATTCATCTTCATAAACAACCTTTATCCTGCTGCTATTCAGGTTGCTGAATGTTCCCTTCTCACCATTTATGACAATAGGAACGTCAGGCAGCTTGAAAGCCCTTACATTTCCATACGCATCGGTTACGAAAATTACTCTGTTTGTCAGAAGGCTCGTTACTGTTCCGTTAAATTCGCTGTATCTTGGGTTTGTAACAAATACTGGGTTTCCGTTGCTGTCGTAAAAAACATCCCACTTATTGAACAGGTAATCCGCAAAGTCAAAGCCTTCAGTTTTAAGGTCGGCAAGGGTTATTTCTTTTGTTGCTTTCTTGCCAAGCGATAAAAGCAGCGTCTTTCCTGTGGAATATGTAGTGTTGTTGTCTCTTACCTTTACCATGTCACAATCAAGTGCGTTATAAAGCATCAATGTTATGTCCTTCCTTGATGCAAATACGGAATTTGTGTTTACATTTTTAAAGAGGTTGAGTTCAACAGCCTTCTGATAATAATTTGAAGGCCAGTAACCCGCCAATGATTTGTCGCTGTATCCCAGAAGCCTTATTATCATCGTATATGCTTCCTCAAACTTAATGAGGTTATCCGGACCGTAGGTGGTGGGTGAAATCCCGTTTACCAGGTTGAGCGCATTTGCCAGCTCTACGTATTTCTCTGCCCAGTGTCCGTGCATATCCTCATAGACGGAAGTCATATTTTGTGAGTATTCGGAATATCCTGACGCAACTATAATTATTTTCGCCATCTCAGCGCGGGTTACATCCTTATCCGGTTTGAAGGTACCATCGGGATAGCCCTGTATGATACCATAACCTGACAATAAACCCACCGCTTCCTCCAGGACAGCATTCTTCTGCACATCAGGATAGCTTTGCGCGTACACATTCATATATGAAGCTAAAGTCATTATCAAAACAATAATTATAAACAATATTTTTTTCATTTTTCATACACCCTGATTTTCAAATAAAAAATACTCGACAAAATCTTCCCCTTCTGGTGTCAAGCCTGGTGAAAGAGTATAGCTGTTTTCGCTGTGTACTTGATTAATGATTGCATTTGCAAATGCGTTAGGCGACATGTAACCTTCAATATCCAAATTATGTTCACGTCGGTATTGATCTAGCCTTTCTTTCAGTGTTTCTGGGAGTTGAGTATAGTTCGAATAGACAAAGTGTTTATACTCCTTTGCAGCATTGATAAAGGATGACTGCTCTGAGATGAAGGCCTCCATAATCGAGTCTGACATTCTCCATGCGTCTATTTGTAGGGTAGTTGCTTTCATACTGTATTCGCTTGTACCGAATAGTGTATTACTAGATCTTAAAAACCCGTCATTTATAAAATCAATGCCTGGCAACTCTTCAGGTTTTGAAATCAGACCATAAGGAGCATACACACGAAGGGAATTTCTTTTCACAT
Organism: Clostridiales bacterium; assembly: GCA_003497505.1. Classification (GTDB taxonomy): domain Bacteria; phylum Bacillota; class Clostridia; order Tissierellales; family Sedimentibacteraceae; genus Sedimentibacter. Next base: position 11,630 of record DNNV01000382.1, read on the forward strand.
TTTGAATCGTCAGATCATATATGTTTGTGGCTCTTGCAAGAAGCTTGTTAAAGAGTGAAGTGAAATTTTGAACTTTCCACTCATTTAATATTGAATCAAGTTTCTCATATTCCTTAGCAGGCAGGGAATCCCAGCTTTGACCATTGTAGATGCTGCCTACATATCCTTTAAGATAGTCCGCTTCATGACTTGAGGATTGCACACGCAAAACAGTCTTCCCTGTAAATGTAATGTTTCCGACAAGCTGAAGATTGATACGGTCGTCATATCCTAAAATGCTTTGGATGGGAATCTGTATCGGTGATGGTATCTTTGGAATGTTGAGTAAGCCTAGGCGCAGATCCTTCACAAAATCAGAACGCTGAAAGCTATGCATGGGATATAGGATAGTTACCAGCATAAGGCAAGCAACTAAAATAGGAAGTAAGATTAATGACTGCGGATTTGCTGCAGTTTTTCCACCACTGTAAAACACACTTTTCTTTTTATTAAATTTACTTTTATTTCGCAAAAATGAAGAGTTCAGAATTAAAAAGGCCCAAAAAACATATAATGCTGCCACTGCTGCATAATGGGGGATAATGCTGAATGCCACTGATACGCCTAAAAACGGTACAGTAAACATAAAGCAAAAAATTGGTTTTTTTCTCCGAATAAGCATCCATGCCATAAAAAGTGTAACAAAGAATAAGGTAAAAACCGCAAACATTGTGCTAGAAGCAGTCATTTCGTTGATACCAGCAGGAGCTATGGGCAAGGTAAAAAGATTATACTGCATTTTTTGAGCATATGCTGAAATTACAGAATTGTAGGTAAGAATAAATCCATGTGTTAAATGATTTAAGACGTCTATTAAACTGTGTTTGAGAAAAAGGGCATAAACAGCAACTGCCAGGGATATAAACAGCAACAGAATACGGTTGAGTTTGATTAAAAACACAAGTGTAAAGACAGCACAAAACACAATTGCATATGGAATAACCACCTGCAGTGAAAGAGGGAGGGGAAAAATAGTATAAAAACATCCATACGCCCCTGAAACCCCTATAAATAAAAATAAAAAATAAAAAAGAAATTGCATTATTAAAGAGGTTTTTGACTCAATTAGGCAAGGACTGTCAAGGTGAAGTCCATCATTTGATTTTGGAATTTGGCGTTTCATAATAAGTCTCCTATTTGACAGAAAGCGCTAAATTACTAGATTGCTCATGCTCTCTTTTATATTTTTCAAGTCAATCAGTGTCAGATCTGTATGCGTGCTTTGGTATTCCGACACTAGTATAATGTTAACTTGGCTTCTCGTTAGGCGTTTATGAATCATGTCAATAGAATTTGATGTAATTTCAGAGCAAAGGTACAATACAACTGAATATGGCTTGTGACCATAACCATTGCTGCAGTTTTTTAATACCCAGGGCTGCTTTTGAAACCTGGTATTGTTCAGCATGGCTTCAAAGGCCAATCTCAAGTCATTTTTCTGTGCGATGGAAGTGTGTACTAAGTGTTCATGAAGGCTGTCATACCATTCCATTTCATAAGCAATCTGATTTTTTAGAAGAAAATTGGAGATAGAATAGACTGCATCCAATAATCCATTTATTTGCTCGTTGCTATTACCATTCAAATCAAAAAGCACTAGTACATCATTAGAAATGGGGTCACCAAAATCCTTTACCATAAGCTGGTCATACTTGTCTGAAAGCTTCCAGTGAATTCTTGCAAGCCGGTCTCCATCCCGGTATTCATGGAGATCCATTAATTCAGAAGGATCGTTTCCTTTCATGATTCGTGAAGGTGCATTATTTTGTATATCCTGGAGAATCACCGAATTGATGGCCATTAGAGGATAAACAGAGGGAATAACTGCAATGAAATAGCTTGACTCAGCCTTTTTACAGAATGAGAATAAGCCGAGAGTGTCATATATTCGCAGATCTGCAATACTGCAACTCAGCATACCGCAATATTTGGAAGATATGACTTGCTCAACAGTCTGTCCGGAATGGCTGGCTGTCATAAAAAAAGTCCGGTTTTGTTCTTGCTGCAGCAATTCATTTCGTATGGTTAGTTTTATTTTGATCCTGCATACTAGAAAGGAAGATTTATTATATATCTTCAATTGTATGGGAAGCGTCTCGTTCTTCTGTATGGAGGCATTCTTTACTATTAGTTCAGCAGTTACTCCGCGCATTGCCAAAGCAGTAATAAATAAGGAAACCAATGGCAACATAACCAAAAAGGCAAGAAGCCAAAAAGAAATATAATTCACTATAAAGATATGAAAGAGAACGGCAGCTAATAACAGAAACCCATATTTCAACTTTGTTATTATCATAGAAGAGCTCTCTTTCGGGAGATATCTGGTGGGAAAACTGTCTGCATAATTCTGGTTAATATGCTATGGGCAGTTGCATTGCCAAGATTTACTTGGGAGTTGAGGATTAGACGATGTTCAAAAACATCAAAAAATACAAGCTGTACATCCGATGGGATTACATAATCCCTTCCTGAAAGCCACGCGGCAGCCTTACTCATTCGGACAAGTGCAATAGAACCTCGCGGACTTACCCCAAGGCGAATAAGTTGATGATCTCTCGTAGCTGTGGCAAGTCTAGCAATATAGACGTAAATCTCCTCATCTATATGCACTGATTCCACCTGTTCCTGCATCTGCAAAATTTCCATTGCGCTAGTCGATTGTTTTAGTAATTTAAGCAAATCTCTTGCTGGTTTATTTTTTAAAATTTTTATTTCATCTTGCAATTCAGGGTAACCCATGGAAATCCGAACCATGAAACGGTCCATTTGCGATTCGGGTAGCAGTTGTGTGCCTGTTGACCCAATTGGATTCTGGGTAGCAATAACCGTAAAAGGATTAGGTAGTTCACGAGTAACTTCGTCTACCGTAACAGAGCCTTCTTCCATCGCTTCCAGCAAAGCGCTCTGTGTTTTAGAGCTGGCTCTGTTAATCTCATCTACAAGTAGAAGATTACATAAGACTGCTCCCGGTTGATACAATAATTTTTCCTTGTCTTTACTGTAAACAGAAAAACCGACCACATCCGCTGGCATAATTTCCGGAGTAAATTGGATTCGTTTATAATCCAGCCCCATTGTTTTGGAGAAAGATAGAGCAAGGGTTGTTTTACCAACACCTGGCGTATCTTCTAATAAAATGTGACCTTTCGCCAGAATGGCCATAAGTACTTTTTCAATGACTTCATTTTTTCCAATAATTGTTTTATTAATTTCGTTTATAATCATCAATGCTTTTGGTTGAACAGAAATATGTCCTTCATTCTCATGTTTTAACAAATAATCCGACCTTCCTTTCTTTTCATCACTATGGTTTAAAACATGCCCCTCGCTTGATCTTAGTTGTTAATTAAATTCTATCACTTTTAGATTAAAATAAAAGAATATTTTGTAAAACTTTCTAAATTATGTAGTGTTATTTATTATAAGTTTTAGCTCTGATATTTAATTAAAGTTTGGACTAAAAAAGCCCGCACAAACATATAGTTTGTGTGAGCTGATTTAAAGACGTATAAGAATTAGTTTTTCATGGCAGTGAAACATTAATATGTTTAATTTTTATGAAATTGTTACAGCCAGTTCCATTGCTAATAATGCAATCCTATCTAAAATATTTTAGTGAGACAGTGGGGACGTTTCATCTATATTTTTTCGTATGGTGCATATAGATTGTTTGCTGAATTATTTAATTGTCATCTCAAGGCATGTAGATTGTGTTATGAAGATAGAGAAGAAATAGATATTCTTGATTCACTCTTTATTGACTTTTTCGACATATAAGAGTATAATGATAAAAAATTGAAACTTGAGGTGAAAAATGATTAAATTTTCTTGCTAGTTTTTAAAGTACATTTAATACAAAGATAAACAGGTGCGTTCTGTTTGTTTTGTTGTACTTATGCAAGAAAGTTATTCTTTTTTTTCTTAATATATACTTGTGTTATGCTATACTGATTAGCTTAACTATGTATATCTATGAGCTGTAAGAATAATTAATTCTTGCCGCTCTTATTTTTTTATAAATAATTCAAATAAGGAGGATAAATAATATTATGATAAATAAAGACACTTTGCTAACACATGATAATCTCCATATAGAGTCGGATATTGTAGGCGACGCTTATATGGAGTAATAATGAGGTCGCCTATTGTTCCGACT
>DNNV01000402.1 GCA_003497505.1 Clostridiales bacterium
AGAAGGTATATTATCTCTGATAAAAAACCCGATATTTTCAGGATCATATACATATGAGTTTTTAATGCGACGATGAAGCTCATTTGCAGTCTGTGTTTTCCCAGAGCCAAAAGCTCCGTTTATCCAAATGATCATTTTTATCTCTCCTAATATATTCTGATATCCAATAGACAAATCACTATTTATCTATCTAAGTTCTTCACATTTTCAACGTATATAGATACCTCACAACAGTCCGGACAAATTGCAACTTTCGGCTTCCCTATTCTTTTGGAAAATAAATGTTTATCATCTATAGCCATTACAACGCCATAGCCGGCACCTTCAACTTTTATTGAACAATTTTCCACCATCTCTGTTTGACATCTGGCACATTTCCTCATATCTATACCCCCATTCAATTTCTTATTTTAAGCAATTAAATACAAATTTGTATCTAACGACGTATTAAAATACCTTTCATTTTTATCCATGGAACTTCCGGATATTTAAGTATATATTCTTTATCAAGTTTATTTACTAACTCACCAATTTGGCTCAAATTAAATACGCATGCTTCTATCATCATGCTGTTTACAATAAATTCTTCATACGTTATCTTGTTTATGTATTTCAATATGGAGTCAATATAATTAATTATTTTATGAATAATCCTCTGGCTGTTCATATATAACTATCCCTCCATCTTCAATCTCTTGAAGCATTGAAGAATTAGGTTCTATATGTGACTTGTCAATCAAATCAACATCTTTTCCAAGAGTCTCTACAAGAATTTCAAGCAACTCAACAAAATCAAGTCCTTTTAATTTATCATCTGTATCAATATATAAATCAATATCACTGTTTTTAACAGCTTTTCCATCAGCGTATGACCCAAATAATATTGCTTTGTTTACATGATATTTTTTTAATATTGGAACAATTTCTTTCTTTATTTGTTCAATTGAAATATTTTCATAATCCACATCCTTCATCTCCTTTACTTCATTTTTTCTACCTCGATTAGTCTAAATTCACCTCATAATAGAATAAAAAACCTGTCCTTCTCTTTTTTCTGTCTCTTTATTGACGAAATAATTTGATAGAACAGCATCAAACTTCATTCCTGCTTTCTTCATAATATTGCCGGAAGTAGCATTACTTTCAATATGGCATGCGATAACGATATCCACCTGAACATTATTCAGCATATAGCCAATAACTGCTTTTAAAGCCTCGGTACCATATCCTTGTTTCCAGAACTTAGAACCATAGCAATATCCGATTTCGCAAAGCCTGTGTCCTTCACTGAATTTTACACATGAAATTTCACCTATCGGATCATTATTTTCTTTTAACACAACAACCCAATCAAAAAAGAATTCTTTCTTATACGACTCCATTTTTGATTCAACATATGCTTTCGTAATATCTGCATTTTCATGTATATCCCAACTTAGGAATCTGGTTGTCTTAGGATCACTCGTCCAATTTGCATATCAAGCAAAATTACAGCAGGTTCACCATTATGAATATACGGATATTTTTCAACTGTTAAATCAATTCGGTTTCCATCGGAAAATATCATAAGATAAGTAAAATGTCCATCATTTTCCGGTATTAAAAGAGGGTGTGTACTAAGCTCGGGTAATTGCATTACAGATGGTTTTCCGAAATTTTCTTCTATCCACCTTAAATTGTTATAAAACGGCTCAACACTATCCACAGAATACATAATATCATAATCCTGATATATATCCTTAGGGCAATCAGGATTTGCACGGGACCCAACCATTACTACAGCCTTTATACGCTCATCAGCATTTGCAGCATTAAGTATTAAATCAAACATTTCTGTTTCTGTTCTCATTCATTCCTCCACAACAGGCTTGCCTCGTACTTTAAATAATAAGAATTCAGTTCTTTATTCTCTTTAAATATATCGTCTGACCTTTTTCATATATTGCTTGTACTCTCTTCCAAATTTCTCAATGCACCATCTTTCTTCAGAAAGAATAATCCAATGTGAAGTTATTTGAAATATTAAGACTATTCCACATAGAACCAGAGATTGTGTCAGTAAAGCACACCCTACAAAATATATAAAATATGATACATACATAGGATTACGAGAGCAATGGTAAATTCCATTATAATTAAATCCCTCATTGGAAGGAACCGCAAAACTTATTACTGAAATTGCACACAATATTAATCCAAGTATATAGACTGTTATTCCTATGTAGAATAGCCAAGAAAACTCTATTATAACTGTAAGGAAAAATAAGAACACAAATATTGCAATATTTGAGATCTGATAAATCAAATATGCTGATATCTCAATTCCATACATTGGCGGGAAATGAGCCGCACGTTTTATCCCACCTTTATTTATAATTGATAAAAGTCCAAACCTTATCAGCAAAAATGGTATTAATAATAATAAACCATTCATCTTAATTCTTACCCTCCCTTACACAATAGTCTGTACCTTTCCTAAATTAAACTCCAATTTATCTGCTTAGCATAAAAATAATTGTAATACTATGACAACCCAATTGAAATTTAGTTAAATATTCATTTATAATATTGGTACACAAATTTCGCAATAATGCTTATTTATCATTTGTATTGCATAGCGTTCAAGAATAGGTCTTTTGTCATCAATTTTATAATTTCTCTTTGATAGCTCTGAAAATATCCCAATCCATGCTTCTTGCACAGCATCTGCAGTATGATTTATTTTAAATACACAATATTTTCCGCCAATAGTTTCTCCAAAATTAATATACGTATTATCAATATCAAATTCATCAGAAACAACTAAGCATGCATCATAACGACAATCTTTAGGTTCCGTGAACTGAGGGTTGTCTTGGGTAATCCCCAATATGATTGAACTTTCATTAAATATGTTTTTTTCTCTGGCCCATCTTTTTAATTGTTCCATTATTTGAACATTTTCCGGACCGTATGGGCCTGTTCTTCTCATATAAGCAACTTTATATGATGGTATCATTTCAATATTAACATTCATAACTTGCCTTCTTTTTTTAATAAAGTACATCGATGTCTGAATTCATCATATAGTGCTTTAAAATGTATTTCAACTAAATTTTTAAAATTGCCAAATCGGATTTACAGTTGCTTCCCTATTAACATTAACTCTTAAAGTCCTCTAAGACACAGGTAAATCTCTGCTCATCGTTTAATCGGCTAATATTCAATATGTGCAAATATCCTTCTTCTTATTGTTTTAAATTTGTTTGCTGGAGTTAATGCTCATTTTGCAAATGGATCGTTGCTTGGGTCAGAGTTCCAAATATATTCAATATGTTCGGTAATTTCCTGTGCCTTGTCCATCCCAAATATTTCAGATACAAAACCCAATGCCATATCTATCCCGGCAGACACACCGGAAGATGTATAGTATTTTTGATCCACAACCCATCTGGCTTCTTTAACCCACAAAACACTTGTATTGATTGATTTAACCCATTCAAATGCTTTTTTATTGGACGTCGCCCTCTTATTATTCAAAAGTCCTGTTTTGGCAAGCAAAGCTGAGCCTGTGCAGACCGTAAGGCAATACTCTGATTTCATGGCTGCATCCGACAGCATTTCAATAAACTTAACATCATTGACTAATGATCGTGTTCCTTGTCCACCGGGAATTAATAGAATTCCGTAAGGATCAGCATTATTAATATCTTCGGTTAATATCCTTATACCCTGCTTGCTTACAACCGTCCCCCCGGTGAATGAAGTATAGCGCAGTCTATATTCTTCAATACATCCAAACACTTCGACAGGACCAAAAGCATCCAAAGTTTCAAAATTATCAAATAATAAAATATTTACATCCATTAAAAGTCTCCTTCTTCTCACAGTTATGTATTTGACCTTAATTCCCCCTAATGCTTTGAGATAATCTATCTCTTATCCCTTTTTTCGGTTAGCAATTTTTCCTTATTGGGCTTATTATCATCCATTAAAAAACCTGCCCATTCACCACCAACATTGTCAATGTTTTCTTGCCAATATAAAAGTCTCTGACAGTAATAATTGATTTTTTCGCCAACTTTCTCCGTATACTTGTCTTTTTCATGCTTGAGAACAAGTGATGTCAACTCATAAAATGGAAGCCCTAAGGCATGGGTTTCCACATGTACAGTAGCGCCGGCATGACCAATCGCATGGCATAATGCACCATATACGTCGTCATCAATTTCCTTCGCAACTGCATGGGCACCCAAAATTGCCCGTTTCGCAGCAGGCATTTTGATTTTTCCTCTAGACCAAGCTTCGCAGAGCTCCAGTGCCGTTCTTGGACGCAACTCATGCGGATATTTTTCTTCAAACTGTGCAAGAGGAACTTTAGCGCAATCCAGTGCCCACATAACCAACGTGCGATGTTTTTGCTGCTCTACCAGCGCCTTAAGCTCCTGCAGGCATTCACTATTACGCGAAAATAATATCTTGTTCTTTTTCTTTAATTTCTGTTCAACGTCTAAAAACATTATAAACACCTCCACAAAAAGCTGAACGAACTATATTTTATTATAAATCAATTCTGCAAATTGCCCGTATTTATTTACTTCTTTCAAGTAAAATCGCTTCAACATTTCTTTTTGTGAAAATAATGGTATCCCCATCCCCAATAGCACAGGAGCAATCTGTAATATTATATTATCAACCATATCATTATCTAACAGAGGAGCTAATATTGTGTTTCCTCCAACAATCCAAACATTTTTGTCCCTATCTATTTGTTTCACAAATTCAACAACATCACAATTCATGGGAATAAATTCTCTGACTGATAAGCTTTCAGCATGTGTAAAAACATAATTTTGGGTAGTTGGATAGAGACTGCCTACATTCTCTATGTTTTCAATTTCATTAAATGTTCTTTTGCCCATTATAGTAATGTCCATGCTTTTATAGAAACCTTCATACCCAGTTTCTTCTATTTCACCTGTTTGATAAAGCCAGTCCAAATTATGATTTTTATCAGCAAGATAACCATCAATAGTAATGCAGCCGTAAAAAAATACACTCATTTTTCAACCCTCCTTTGATAAATTTCTGTATTTATCGTTTACCCTTATGTAGATAATTCATCGTTCCAATATGTGGCATCAAACGATCTTATTGAAAATCACTGTCTTTTCTTTAAGCGAAATCTTTCCAACCTGATATCCATATTGAGTTAATTCCTTTTTGTAATTCAAAAAAGAATGATCTATATCAATTCCTATGATGTCATGTATTTCGTCGAAAGACAGCTTCATTGACAGATTCCCGTTCTTTTGGACGTATTCCCATAGATCATTATATTTACTCATAGCATCTCACTCCTTTAAATTTCCTTTTTATTTCACGTTATTATTTTTTTACTATTTTGCTGCTCCCCACTCTGCCATTGCAATCTGTTCATTCCAATGTTCTTTATTATCGCTCATAAAATATTCAATAATCTTCATTTTTTATCTCCATAATTTCAGGCTTATCTATATATTTCATTATATATTATTCTTACCAATTTTCAACCATCTATTGTGACTTTTGCATCATAATAAATGAATCTTATATTTGTTACAGAGGATGTGAAACTCATCAATTTTATCATCGTCTTTTGGAAAGAATATTTCTCTTTTCATCAGAGTGGACGACTTGCATGCTGTTTATCAGTATTATAACAATAATATGAATCTTTGTTATATCAAGGGTGTCATTCCAAACTTTTTTCTATTTTACTTCATCATGATTGTGAAATATAATACAAATATTGATATATTAGGAGGAAGTTATGGAAAAAACGAAAAAAGCTTCGGATGAAAAAGTATCTTTTTTTGAGAGTAAAAAAGGGATTATCTTTACCGGAGCAGTAGTAGGAATTATAGCAATCATATTAGTAGCTCTCGGAAATCCAAAAAATATGGGATTTTGCATTGCATGCTTTGAAAGAGACATCGCCGGTGCGTTAGGGCTTCACAGAGCAGAAGTTGTTCAATACATAAGACCTGAAATAATCGGCCTGATTTTAGGTGCATTTATTGCAGCATATGCAGGAAAGGAATTTCAGTCAAAGGGAGGCTCTTCTCCCATAACAAGATTCTTTCTCGGAATTGCGGTAATGATAGGAGCCCT
>DNNV01000392.1 GCA_003497505.1 Clostridiales bacterium
TCTTTTGATATTTTTTTCGGCTTTAAATGTATTTACAGCCTTTATAAGTCCGATAGTACCTATGGATATTAAATCCTCAACGTTAATTCCCGTTGATTCAAATTTTTTTGCAAGATATACAACAAGCCTTAAATTATGCTCTATCAGTATGGATTTTGCTTCATCCGAATCCTTAAGCCTGTTTATTATTTCCCTTTCTTCATCCTGCGATAGAGGAGGCGGCAGCGTATCGCTTCCTCCTATGTAAAATATGTCCTGAGCAATCCTCAGCTTATCTATAAAAAAGTTAAATATTCTTTTCAGAAAATCTTTAACAAAATTTATCAGGCTCATTATTTTGCTCCATCTCCCATTTTAATATTTTGTTGAACAACAGTGCGTCGTAATCCTCCTTCCGGCTTATTTTTCCCGGATATATGCCAATGACTGCATCCGTATTTAAAATATGATTGCTGTCTTTTCTCACTTCAACCTTATCAGGAGTTATAGTTACCATCCTTTCGCCCTTGCTGCTTATTGTGTTGTAGCGTATTATCCTTAAATTATAGCTGCTAAATTCACTCAACAAGACTTCTAAACCCTCATTGCCGGCATACATGTTCAGTATCCTGCCACAGAGCTCCTCTCCCAAGATACTTCTCAGGCATTCTATATTCACTACAATGACAGGCTTTCCCGTCATAGGATCCGAAAGCTCGTTTCCCGTATCTATAAATGCATTGAGAACTTTTGTCTTGTCTGCAAAACTTACGGTCACACTTCTCATGTAATTGCTTTTTTCATTCCTGCTTCTCACTTCGCCAAAAAAGAAATGCAGCCCCGCATAACCTGCAAATAATGCAATAATAATGGCATTAACCGTCAGTCTGTCATAATTCATATAGTACATGGCTGTTATGATGCCAGCCATAATCAATGATGTCATGTAAAAGCAAATTATGACCCTAATGTTTGTTAAAATCCCCCTTGAATCAAATGCCACCATTATCATTAACACGGACACGCTGACCTTTACAATGAAATATGTCATGAAATCTCTGCCTATATACGCGACCAGCACAACATACAGCGCTCCGATTGCCGATGAAGCAAGCAGCCTTTTGTATACAATGACTCTTTTTAACAGCTTTCCGGTAACAAACAGCAATATAAAATCAATTATAAGATTTTCAGCGAAGACATATTCAACATAATAAACCATCTCCACCTCTCGAAGTCGTCATTTCAGCAATTATGATACCCATTATAAGATACCCGGATGAAATATTTTGTCATAACATGTCTTCAAAATAAAAAAAATGCACGGCCTGTGAATATGGCCGTGCACCTTATATAGCAAAACGTTTTATTTATGATTTAATTTTTTCTATCATTTCTTCCATTGTTTTACCTTTTTCAAATCCATCCATCAACGCAACTGTCTTGGATGTATCTCCTATGAGTATTCCGCCCGACAATGCATTGTTTTTGAAATAGAGCTTTCTGTAGTTCGTACCATTGAATTCCTCATATATCTCGTATTCCACATTTGGGTCAGAGCCTACATCTCCTATTGAGAACACCTTTGTGCCGAATGCATTCAAAGTTGTGGAAGGAACTATTGTTTTGTAAGTGGCTTCACCTCCGGCTGCATTTATTCCGGCTGCCTTGCCCTGCTCAAGGGCCTCGCTCCACAGCGCATAATTTATTCCCGCATACTCAGCACAGTCTCCGCAGGCATATACACCGGGCACAGAAGTTTCCATCTTATCATTTACCACTATGGCTCTTTTGATTTCAATTCCGCATCCCTCGGCAATTCCGCTGTTTGCCTTTACTCCGGTTGATACAATAACAACTTCCGCCTCCACAATCTCGCCGTTGTCCAGTAAAATGCCGCTTACTTTGTCATCGCCTACAATTTCCTTCGTTCCCACGCCCTTTTTAAACGTAATCCCTGCTCCCTTAACTATTTCCTCCAATATTCTTGACGCATCCTCATCCAGCTGTCTCGGAAGAATTCTGTCCGCAACCTCTATAACAGTTACGCTGAGTCCTAGGTTCTTCAGCTCATTTGCTGCCTCCAGGCCAAGTATTCCTCCGCCTATTACAGCTCCTGTCTTTCTTCCCTTTGAGTATTCCTTTATTGCCCTTCCATCCTTTGCATGTCTCAGAGTGAACACACCCTCCTTATCCCTTCCCGGGAAGGGCGGCACAAAAACCTCGGCACCTGAAGCAATGATGAGCTTTGTATAATCCATCTGACTGCCGTCAGCAAAAATTACTTTTTTGTTTTCCGTATCAATTTTCTCTGCTGTCTTGTTAAGCAGTAAGGTAATTCTGTTGTCTTCAAACCATTTGTCCTTCTTTATAGATATAGATTCAATGGTTACACTGTCGTTGCTCAGAAGCTTTGAAAGCTGCGGTCTGAAATATCCCTTAACATCTTCTCTTGAAACAAGTATTACATCACTTTCCGTATCTCTTTTGCGTATTTCACCTGCGGCGCTTATTGCAGCTGCACTGGC
>DNNV01000020.1:0-8189 GCA_003497505.1 Clostridiales bacterium
ACTGAAGAAGTTGAAGAGGCTAACCAGATAGCCTTAAATCGCTTTTTTGAAGCTGAGCCGTTTTTAATTGACGTTGCAAAAGCTATCGATGTTATCCCAAACATGACTCCGTATACTATTTTACATTCGGGACCTCCAATCGAATGGGAGAATATGTGTGGCCCGATGAAAGGGGCAATTATAGGTTTAGTCCTATTTGAGGGTTTTGCAGATAATCCAGATGATGCTGTTAAGTTTGTAGAATCTGGTAAAATTGAATTCGGTTCATGTCATGATTATGGAGCTGTTGGACCTATGGCTGGTGTAGTCTCAGCATCAATGTATGTACACGTAGTAAAAAATATGAAACATGGAAATTTATCTTTTTGCCCATTAACTGAAGGAACCAGAGCCAAAGTTCTTCGCTTTGGGGCATATGATGATGATGTATTAGAGAATTTCAGATGGATCCACGGTGAGCTAGCAGAAACACTGCACAAAGCACTTAAGAATTCTAATGGAATAGATGTGCGCTCAATGATTTCTCAGGCCTTACACATGGGAGATGAATGTCACAACAGAAACAAAGCAGGAAGTGGTTTATTTATGAAGGAATTGTTCCCACTCCTTGTAAAAGCAAAACTTGAAGACGATGTTTTTCTAAGAGTATTGAATAATCTAAATACAAATGATCATTACTTCCTGAGTCTTTCAATGCCTGCTTTGAAGGCATGTCTTGACGCTGCCCACGGAGTAAAAAATAGTACTATAGTAACTGCTCTATCCAGAAATGGTGTAGAATTTGGAATCCGTGTAAGCGGTTGTGAGGGTAATACATGGTTCACCGGACCATCCCAATATGTTGAAGGACTTTATTTACCTGGGTTCTCTAAGGAGGATGCGAATTTGGATATGGGTGACAGTGCAATCACTGAAGCAGGAGGGGTAGGTGGATTTGCACTATCAGGCGCACCTGCAATTGTGCAATTCGTAGGTGGAAATGTAGAGGACTGTCTAAAGATAACGAAAGATATGTACGAAATTACATTTACTGAAAACCCTACGTTCTCAATGCCAAATCTTGACTTCAGAGGTGGTCCAAGCGGTATTGACATAAGAAAGGTGCTGGAAACAGGAATTTTACCTGTAATTACAACAGGTATAGCTCACAAAAATGCAGGAGTAGGATTTATTGGCGCAGGGATTACAAATGCACCTATTGACTGCTTCGAAAAAGCCGTATTAGAAGTTGCAAAAAGAATCTAAAAAAATAGGATTGGAGATAATAACATGAAAAAAATGTCGTTTTCAATGAAAATGATCGTAGGTTCGCTTTTAGGTATTTTAGTAGGTGCCGTCCTGGGTAAAAATACGATACACATTAAAATCTTTGGGGAAATATTTATTAATCTTATCACTATGATGGTTCCCTTCTTGGTTTTCGGTGCATTAATAGAAGCAGCTATGACATTAGACATTAAAGACTTTGGTACAGTAGGTGTTAAAACTTTATTTTCATTTGTAATAACAAGTTCTGCAGCAGGAGTTATAGGTATTTTATTTGGTTATTTATTCAAACCCGGTGCCGGGATCACAGGCATTCAGCTATCAGAATATACCGGAAATACAACAGGTATGACTATTTCTGAGAGTATATTAGCCTTCTTCCCTAAAAATATTATTACAGCATTTAATAATAATACAATAACTCAGATTATTCTTTTTGCTTTAATAGTGGGCGTTACTATCTCATATTATAAAAACCTGGAACCAATCAAAAGAATACATGATTTAATACTTGATTTGAATGTACTGGTAATGAAAATCGTTACACTGATTATGAATTTTGCACCAATAGGTATATTTGCCATTACTGCAAATATGATCGGCCAGAACGGTCTTGGAATTTTAATTCCACTACTTAAATTTATTATCGTTTGTACGCTTGCAAATGTTGCATGTTTATCATTTGTAGGATTGAGTGTGGCCGCATTTGCAAAAGTTAACTTCTTCAAGATGCTGGCTCATGCAAAACGAACATTTATTGTGGCTGCAACCACAACTTCATCAGCAATGTCTCTTCCAATGAAATTTCTGGATGCGGAAGAAAACATGGGTGTAAGCAAAAGAATCTCAAGATTTGTTAATCCTTTGGGCGGTACCCTTAACACGGATGGAGGAGTAATTCTAACTGTTTTAGCAAGTATGACTGTTGCTCAGATTTTGGGAATTGAATTATCTTTCTCGGCAATGGGTATGCTGGTGGTGACCGCGGTGTTATCTTCATTTGGAAATACTATGGTTCCTGGTGGCGGAATCGTGGCAATTGCCATCGTATTTGCTCTGAATGGTATACCACTTGAAGGAGTTGCCCTATTTGCAGGTATTGACTGGATTCTCGCAATCACAAGAGTACCTGTAAACGTTGTTGATGATGTCTTCTGTTCGGTTTTTGTTGCAGCCAGTGAAAAGGAATTGGATCGTGACGTATTTTACGGAAGAAAAAAGATAGTGTCAGATGAGATAAATGCTTAAAATATATCCAAGATAGCAGAAATCTATTTTGCGAATTCTAAATGTAGGTCAGGACAATTTTACGAATATGATCTGACCTAATTTACTTTAAAATACTTACAGATTTTAAGTTTTTGTGAATTGTTTTAAATTAATAGTTGGCTATGAGGTGAAAACATGACATATGCCTTAAAAATATGCGAGCACCTAGCTCGTGAATTGAATAACCAAAATGGGACAATATTAAAGCTACATTCCGTTTATAGCTCTGCAGTGAATTATAAGACTATAAACGGACGAATAGTGACATTTTTGTCTTCACAAAGATCGATGGGGGTTGCATCAGTTTGCCTTCCTACCGATAATATTAGAGAATTTTTTTATGGCACAGATGAGCTTCATATTTACAATTCTCATTTAATAGGGAAGTCAGCAAAAATAGATTTTAGCAATTCTGAGATTATAAGCCCATATATAAGTAGCTATATGAATCTAAATAGAAAAGCTGATATAGCTTCCCAATTAAAAAAAGTGCTTATTAGCAATATTCCTGAAAATGGAATATATAAAGAAATTGCAAAGTTGAAAATTCTTAAATTGCCTGAAATCCCAGGAATAATATCAAATGGCATATATCCAGAGAGGTTTGGAAAGCTAATGGAAAGCATTCTGCACAATGTAGAAATTAATGCACTTGACGAGATTTTTAAAGGCATAATAGGCTATGGGATAGGCTTAACACCATCAGCAGATGATTTTATTTTAGGAATTCTAGCTGTATATTCATCTTGTGATAGGGTTTTTAAGAATTTGGCGCAAGTATGTAAAGCTAATATTTACAGGACTAACGATATAAGTGCTGAGATGCTTTTTCATGGAAGCGAAAAGAGATTCTGTGAGCCTATAATAGAGTTTTTCGAATCACCAGATATAAGCGAAGCAACAACAAGTATTCTCAATATCGGGTATTCTTCAGGACATGATATACTTTGTGGTATATATGCAGGTCTAATACTATTATGCGAAGACCAAAACCAAATTAACCTGCAATAATTTTAATTTGAAAAAAGGTGGTTACTTATGAAATTTGCAACATATATATATAATTCTCAGGAGTTAGTTGGTGTACTTTCCAACAGCGAGACTGAAATATGCTCAATACAAGAATTTGGTCTTGATTATAAAACTATGACAGAACTTATCAAAAAAATGACAGAAAAAGAAAAGCAACAAATTACAAAACAACTTGATGCAAAGGACTATAGCGGATTGACAATTGAAGATGTACAATTGCTCTCTCCAATTCCAATGCCAAGAGATATAATAGCTGTATCGCAGAATTATGTATCACATGTAAAGGAAACTTGCCGGGTAAACGGAGTAGAGTATGTTAGACCGAAATACTGTAATTATTTCTGGCGTAGGGTAAATAGAGCTATAGCACATAATGGAAGCTTATGTCTGCATGCTGAGATTTCTTCAAAGATGGATTACGAAGTTGAACTAGCTGTTATAATCGGAAAAGAATGCAGCCGTGTCTCTCAGGAAGATGCAATGGACTATGTTTTTGGATATACAATATCAAATGATATAAGTGCAAGAGATATTCAAAACAATTTGGCACAGTACGCTTATGCAAAGGGACTTGACGATACTACTCCTATAGGTCCGTATATTGTTACAGCTGATGAAATCAAGGATCCTCACAATTTAAATCTTTTGCTTAGAGTTAATGGTGAGTTAAGGCAAAACGGTAATACTGATGATTTTATTTTTAATATTCCATATGTAATCAGTGATATTTCAAAGGGAATGACACTTTTTCCTGGAGACATAATTATGACGGGTACACCATCTGGCGTTGGTATTGGTATGAATCCACCTGTATTTCTTAAACATGGTGATATAATAGAAAGTGAAATAGAAGGGCTTGGAATTCTAAGAAATATTATGGAGTAGATATTCCTTAAGTAGAGATAACTATTTTAAATTTATTATAGATATAAAGGAGTGATAGAGTTATGAAATTCCAACCATTGGAAAAAAGTATTATGGAGTTGCAGCAAGCAATGGAGAACAATGAAATCACGTCTTTAGAGCTGACTAAGTTTTACCTGGACAGAATTGAAGAGTACGATAAAAAAGGACCTAAATTAAACTCCATCGTAACAGTTAATAGCACTGCTATTGAAGATGCCATCAAATTGGATGAAGTTAGAAAAACCACAGGAAAACTTAGCAATCTGCATGGTATACCAATAGTCATTAAAGATAATTTAAATACATTTGACATGCCTACCACTGCCTCAAGTATACTTTTGGCTGACAACAAGCCGTCTTATGATGCTTTTATAGTAAATAAACTACGTGAGGCAGGTGCAGTAATTCTTGCAAAAACAAATTTATCAGAATTTGCCTGTCATGGATTCACGGATGGAACACTAATTGGTCAGACCCTAAATCCATATGATTTAACCAGGACCCCAGGAGGTTCTTCCGGAGGCACTGGAGCTGCTGTAGCCGCAAACTTTGCCGCTGGCGGGCTTGGTACCGATACAGTAAATTCAGTGCGTAGCCCGGCAAGTGCAACTAACCTGGTTGGTTTTAGACCATCAACAGGATTACTGTCCAGAGGGGGAATCCTACCCGTTACAGAAACTCAGGATACAGCAGGGACACTTACCAGAAGCGTTTCGGATGCGGCTATTTTATTAGATATATGCGTAGGTTTTGATCAGGAGGATAAGGCAAGTGCAGAACAAATCAAGCATGTGCCTCCTTCTTATACTAATTTTTTAAAAGTTGATGGACTTCGTAATAAACGATTGGGGCTGCTTTTAAACATCATGGAAATGACTGATGCTGAAGTAAATGAAATAATGGAAGAATCAATCAAATTGATGCGTGAAAATGGTGCTGAAATAATTACTATTGATGCGCCAGAATTTGAGATGAACCGTCTTAACAAGGAGTGCGACGTTCAAATTTACGAGTTTAAGGAACAATTGGATAAGTATTTTGCACAAGCTTCAAACTGCCCCGTGCCAAACTTTCAATTTCTTGTGGACAGCGGAAAATTGTATTCTGCAATTAACGGATTCATGAAGAAATGCGCAGAGGTAGAAAATCCTAGCGAATTAGAAGACTACAAGGACAAACTTTTAAATATTGTCAAAAATAGGAAAACTGCTTACTCTGTTATGGCTAAATATGAGCTGGATGCGTTTGTTTATCCACATCAAAATATTCTTGTTCAGCATGTGGGTCTTCAATCTCAGCAGGGACGTAATGGGTTGCTAGCTTCGATACTTGGTTTCCCAGCTGTGACTGTTCCAGCCGGATTTTCCAAGCAAACTGATGAAGCACCACTCGGTGTGCCAGTTGGAATAGAGTTTATGGCAAGACGATGGGATGAACCAACTTTGTTTGAAATTGCATATGGCTTTGAACATCTATCGAGTAGCAGACGGCTTCCGCCGACTACTCCATAGAGTTATTTTTATGCCATTCTTACTTTCATCTTAATGAAAATATCGAATGAGAGGGCTACATTCATATCTATGTTTTGAGATCTATCATGCTAGTTAACAGAGCGTTACTGTTATTAAGTCCCCAGATTCTCGTAAATCTGGGGACTTAATATGATATAGCATTTAATAGAAAGGAATGATTATAACAGTGAAATATATTATGCATTATCTTGCAAGAGCTGCTTCATTACCTGAAGTAGTTATAGGACAAGAAATAAGCCTTAAAGCTGATTTGCTTTTAGGGCACGATGGAACATTGCCAAAAATTCTTTCTATTTGGAAACAAGGAGAATACAAAATGGCAACAGACAATAAGTTTCTTATAACTGTAGATCATGCTTTTCCTGCACCTACTGTACAAGATCGTGTTAACCAACAAGAAATGGCTGAAGTATGTAAAGACAAAAAATGCCAACTCTATAATCACGGAGAAGGTGTACTGCATCAGGTTGTTGCAGAGAACATTGATTTTCAACCAGGTATGATAATTGTTGGAGCTGATGGTCACGTATCAACTTCCGGAGCTTTTGGGGCAATTGCTTTTTCTGTATCTCCTGAAGGACTGGTACCAGTATTGGAGACGAGCAACTATAATTTAAAAGTACCAGATGTAGTTACAATCTATCTAGATGGAGAGTTAAGAACCGAGACTATGGCTAGGGACGTTGCCCTTTATATTTTAGGTACCTACGGGCATGAGGTACAAGGTAAAGCAGTAGCATTGAGAGGTTCTTTCTTGGACAAGGCTAGTATCGATAGTAAGATGACGTTATGTAACTTGCTTCCTGAAGCTGGAGTAGTTACAGCAGTTATTGTTCCTAAGGATTCGGAGGAAGAAGGAACTGTTATTAGTATTAATGTTGGCTCCATAGAACCAATGTTAGCTGTTCCACCTGAGTCTAATTCTGTAATACCACTTAAAAACATGGCGGGGAAAAAGGTTACTGTTGCAATTATAGGCGGTTGCTCAGCAGGAAGGCTAGAGGATATGATTGTAGTCGCAGATGTTTTAAAAGGACAGTCTGTTCACCCTGAAGTAACCTTAATTGTAACACCAGCTTCCATTAAAATTGTTAATGAAATGGAGCAGAGAGGTTTAACATCCATCTTAAGGAGTAGTGGAGCAGTTATAATGCCGCCTGGTTGTGGACCATGCCCAGGAAAACACTTTGGAATATTGGCTCCTAATGATGTGGCTATAACAACGACTATTCGTAATTCACCTGGAAGAATAGGTGCTAAAGAAGCAGAAATTTACCTTGCATCACCGTTAAGCGTAGCTTTGGCAGCTATCAAAGGAGTAATGTAGGTTGCCATACATTAACTTAATATTCATGATGACTTAGCGATACGAAAAGTGAAGTATTTTAAAAACACGGACTATCTCACGGTAGAATCAATAAATCAAAAACTTAATTAAGTTCTGTTTTAATAGCACAGTTAAAAGAAGTGTATATTATAATGGAATTAAAAGAAGAAGCTATTAGCCTTAAAGTTCTGCTCAAGACAAATAAAAAAGCTGTAAACCCATATAAATAAAGGTTACAGCTTTTATTTTGGTGTTCCCGACACGAATCGAACGTGCGGCCTTTCGCTTAGGAGGCGAACGCTCTATCCTACTGAGCTACGAGAACATTATTCATTTAAAAATATTACACTATATTCTCCTATTTGTCAACATGAGTATTTTCGAGTTTTCGAGACTTGTCCGGCAAAGATTATGCTCCATGCCTGTATAACTTGCATGGAGCATACTTTTACATTAATATTTTCTTATGAAAATATGTTTTTAATAAGTCTGAGCACTATTACAAATATATTTGCTTTGCCGATATCCTCGGATACAACGGCATCCACCTGTCCTATTTCTTCATCATTTACAAATATACTTATGGTTCCCACCTTGTCCCCCTGCTTCAGCGGTGCCTTTACACTATCTGAATAAACAACCTTTGTCCAAATGGAATCATCATTTTTTACCATCTTGTTATAATCAGCAGATGGATAAATTCTTACATTCCCGCTCTTGGAGTTGCCTATATACACCTCGTCCACCTTCTGGGCTTTATCGGCAAGCCGTTTATAGCTGTAGTTATTTCTACCGTATTCCAGCAGTTCCTTTGTCTTGTTGATTCTGTCATCATGGGTTTTCGCCCCGAGAATTAT
>DNNV01000020.1:8333-12011 GCA_003497505.1 Clostridiales bacterium
TCGCCCCGAGAATTATTCCCACAAGTCTGAAATCCTGGCCGCTGCCTGTCACAGGCATTGTTGATATAAGACATATTCCTGCCTTATCAGTGTATCCTGTCTTGAAACCGTCAACTCCTTCCACAATTCCAAGTGCTGGATTTGTAGCAGTTTTCTTGTAGTTTCTTTCGGGAATTACAAGCTCCTTTAAAGCCGTAATCTCCAGAACTTCCGGATATTTAGTAAGTATGTGTCTTGTAAGCTTGTACAGGTCTGATGCGGACATGTGATTTTGTCCTGTTTCCCTGTCATCTATGGGCAGCCCGTGAGGATTTATAAAGCTTGCCGAAAGAAGTCCAAGCTCAGATGCCTTTTCATTCATCATCTTGACAAAGTTATCCTCCGTCTTACCCAAATGCTCGGCTATCGCAGTTGCACAGTCATTTCCTGAAACGACAAGCATGCCCTTTGCCAGCATGCTAAGCTTGATCGTTTCTCCTGAAATCAGTCCAAACCTGCTGCCTTCCGTAGCTGCGGCATGCCCGCTTATTACAACATCATCATCCAGAGATATCTTTCCTTCTGATGCTGCATCCATCATTACAAGATATGTCATTAGCTTTGAAATACTGGCTATTGCCCGCTGTTCATTTATATTATAACTGTAAAGGATTTCTCCCGTTTCAACATCCCCCAGCAATGCTGCGCTGATATCCTGATTGATATTTATTTCAGCATATGCCGTAACATTAAAAATAGTTATTATCAAAAGGAATAATGAAAGTACCTTACTGATTTTTCTCATAAACTTCCTCCATTTTAAATTATTTTAATTATATAATATTCTTCGACAAAATGCATTATCAAATTTCAAAAATCGTCATGTAAATAATGGACCTGTGTCTATATTTTCCATAAGTGATTTATCAAGATATCATCCATATAAAAATACAGGCATTGAATGTCTCTAATGCCTGTATAATTTCTTAATAATTTCAATTTCTTCGGAATGACCTTTTAAGTCATTTGGTGTCTCAAGGAAAAATGGTAGATTGTAAAGCCATGGATGATTTATTATTTTTTCAACGGCATCCAGACCTATATACCCCTTTCCTATATTTTCATGGCGGTCCTTGTGGCTTGAAAACGGGTTCTTGCTGTCATTCAGGTGAACAGCATGAAGATACTCAATTCCCACCGTATGGTCAAATTCCTTCAACACATCATCTAAATTATTCACTATGTCATATCCTGAATCATAAACATGGCATGTGTCAAGGCATACTCCTATTTTCTCCTTCAGGTGTACTCCGTCTATAATTTTCTTTAATTCCTCAAAGGTTCTTCCTATTTCGGTACCCTTTCCGGACATTGTTTCAAGAAGCACCACAGTGGTTTGCTCAGGCGTGAGAACCTTATTCAGGACATTGACAATGTAGTCTGTTCCTGTCTCTATCCCCTGCCCCAGGTGGCTTCCGGGATGAAAGTTATAATAGTTTCCGGGAAGATTCTCCATCCTCCTTAAATCCTCCTCTATTACTTCCAGCGCAAATTCTCTGGTCCTTTCTTCTGCCGAGCAGATATTTAAAGTATAGGGCGCATGGCCTATTAATTTCCCGAAATTGTTTTCTTCCATTATTTTTATTAATTTTTCTACATCTTCTATGTCTATCTCTTTAGCCTTGCTGCCTCTCGGGTTACGTGTAAAAAATTGAAATGTATTTGCACCGATGCTCAGAGCATCCTTACCCATGGCCTCGTATCCCTTAGAAACAGACAAATGGCATCCTATTTTCAGCATTTGTTCTCCTTTATAGTTATTCCGTAGTATGTTTTACATATACCACAAAAAATATTACGCTAATCACAAAGTATTCACATCTCTCGGCAATAAAATAATGAGAGGCAAGCCTCTCAAAATATTTCATTATAAAGTTATTCTTTCCAATCCGTTCATATAGCTTCTCAGCACCATGGGTATGGTTACCGAGCCGTCTTCATTCTGATAATTCTCAAGTATTGCTGCAATGGTTCTTCCCACAGCAAGCCCCGAACCGTTTAATGTATGAACAAACCCGGGTTTGCTTTTTCCACTTGCTCTATAGCGTATATCCGCTCGTCTTGCCTGAAAGTCCTCAAAATTTGAACATGAGGAAATTTCAACGTATCTGTTGTAGCTAGGCATCCAGACCTCTATATCATATGTCTTTGCCGCACTGAAGCCAATATCTCCTGTGCACAGCTCCATAACTCTGTAAGGAAGTTCCAGCCCCTTCAGAATTTCCTCGGCAAACCCCGTCAATAGTTCTAGCTGTCTGTATGAATCCTCAGGTATTGAATACATAACCATTTCAACCTTACCGAACTGATGGTTGCGAATAAGACCTCTGGTATCCCTTCCGGCAGAACCAGCCTCTGCCCTGAAGCATGGTGTATACGCAGTCATATAAAGCGGAAGCACACTCTCGTCCAAAATTTCATTCATATAAATGTTGGTCACCGGAACTTCGGCCGTTGGAATAAGGTAATATTCTTTTTGGTTTAATTTGAACATATCATCTTCAAATTTTGGAAGCTGACCTGTTCCATACATGCTTTGCCCGTTTACCATATACGGAGGAGAAATTTCAGTAAATCCATGCTCCAGCGTGTGCTTGTCAAGCATGTATGATGCTATCGCTCTTTCAAGCCTGGCACCGGTTCCCTTGAACAGCGGGAATCTCGGACCGGTAATTTTTGAAGCTCTTTCAAAATCAATTATTCCGAGGGAAGTGCCTAAATCCCAGTGCGCCTTTGTTTCATAATCGAATTTCTCCGGCTCTCCCCATCTTCTTATCTCTCTGTTGTCGGCTTCTGACTCTCCAACCGCAATGTCCGGATTTGGTATGTTGGGAATATTCATAAGTTCTTTTTCTATTTCAGTGTCTATTTCCTTAATTTCAGTATCAAGAAGCTTTATTTTTTCAGATAGCTCCTTCATTTTTAAAAGTATTTCTGTCACATCCAAGCCTTGCTTTCTGAGCATAGGAACACGGACGGAAACTCTTCTTTGCTCTGCCTTCATGTTTTCCGTCTCTGTAAGCTTTTCTCTTCTTTGCTTATCTAATTCTAAAATTCTGTCAAGACATAACTCATGCCCTCTTCTTTTTAAAAGCTTTTCAACTTCCTCGGGATTGTTTCTTATTCTCTTTATATCAAGCATGTATTACTCCACATTTATTAATGTATCGCCGGGGAAAGTATACACAAAGCCTCTGTTTCCTCGTTGCAGCTGTTAAATACAGCGTGTCCGTTATTTTCCGGAACACAGATGCTATCTCCCTTTGAAACGACATAAATTTCATTTCCGATATGACATTGTATCTCTCCGGATAATATATACACACATGCTTTTGCGGCATGTGTTATGGTATGTTCACTCAACCATGTCTTAGGCTTCAGCTTAAATAAAAATGCCTCAACGCTATTGACTTTATCATCATTATTTAATATTGGAGTTATAAATTCCAGTTCGGAATTGATGTTTCCGAATTTTACCTTTATCCTTTTATTTTGAGGTATAGTTATTACGTTTTTATTGCTTTCCTCCGCAAAAAGTGCTGATAAAGGCACATCCAAGGCCTCTGACAGCCTCTTTAAAACTGCCAGGGAAGGAGAAATTAAGTCTCTTTCAATTTGAGATATATACCCCGATGTTAC
>DNNV01000095.1:0-10740 GCA_003497505.1 Clostridiales bacterium
TCCGATCTATGTTAAACATTATTAAAATAAGGCTGCAGCGAACGAATAGCTGCAGCCTTATTTATGAATCAAGAGCTCGCTGAAAGACTCAATATAAAAATCGCTTATTGATTCAATGATATTTCTTTTATTCCTGTATGCTTCATCGTAAACACCCACCGTATAAAAGCCTGCTTCCTTTGCAGTTATCAGAGCAAAATCCGCATCATCAAAGACTGCAGTATCACATGCTTTCGCACCAAGTTTTTTAGCTGCAAGATAAAATACATCCGGTTTATTTTTTCCGACACCTACGTCATCGCAGCTTATAATGCATGAAAAATATTTTATTATTCCATTTCTCTCCAGTGCCGCCTCGGCAAAGCTCAAAGGAGATGCTGTGGCAATGCACATATTTACGCCTTCTTCACTAAGCTTTAGGAGATATTCCCTAACATATGGCTTAAGAATAAGCTCATATTTGTATCTGTCTTCAATAAGACTCTTTATTCCCCAAATAATATCCTCGTTTGATAGCTTAAAATTAAAGGCTGACCTGAAATATTCGGCAGCTTCTTCCATAGACATGGCTGCAAGTATTTCATTCAATCCACTGGGCGGATTAATTTTATTGTGCAAAAGATAGTCCATACCCAAATTGCGCCAAGCCGCCATGGAATCAAGCAACGTTCCATCCATATCAAAAATTGCATTTTTAAATTTTTTCAATATAATCCCCCAATAATGTTGTTTATTTTATCTCTTTTATTATACAGCCTGACGTCAGCAATTTCAAGCTGAGTTCATTCCTCCACGCATTTTTAGGTATATTGCTTTATTTTACAAATTATCAAACAATTTAGGATTATAAAACTGCATCAAAACTGAAATAATAACTATGAAATAAGTTTTTTATTTCAAATTCTTCCAAGAGAGGTGTTTTATACGAAAAATAAAGTTTCTTTTTTTGTATTGACCATGCTTATATCCTTATCGAGCATTTCAGCCTTTGCAGTGTCCGGAACGACTCCGACTGTAAACGCTTCTTATGAGGAAAGAGTGGTTCAGCTTGTCAATATTGAAAGGCAAAAGAACGGGCTGCCTTCTCTGCATTTAGACAGGGCAATATCTGATGTAGCCAGGACGAAATCAAAAGATATGGCTGTAAACAATTATTTCGCCCATTATTCACCAACCTACGGAATGGCCAGTGATATGCTTCTAAAATTCGGTATAACGTGGTCAACATGGGGCGAAAATATTGCTTCAGGGCAGGATACACCCGAGATTGTTGTATCAGAATGGATGCATTCACCCACACATAAGGCAAATATCCTTTCCCCGAATTTCACATTTATAGGTGTGGGGTATTACGTTGACTCATCGGGAACACCCTTTTGGACCCAGATGTTTACAAGCGACGAAAAATAATTAAAATTGTTGCGGCTGACCTGCCACCATTTTTCAGAAAAACACTCTGAAAAATGGGGTTAGGGCAAGCAATAAAAACTGCGTTAAAAACGCAGTTTTTATTTTATCTGTTATTCATAAACTCCGGCTTAGGCATTATGAACAGCCGAGGCTCCTGCAAGTAGTCCTGGACTTTTCTCAGTGCCTCCCCGAATCTTTGATAATGTACAACCTCCCTTTCTCTCAGAAATTTTAAAGGTTCAATTACGTCTGGGTCATCAGCCATCTGAATTAAGTACTCATACGTTCCGCGCGCCTTTTGTTCAGCGGCTAAATTTTCTGTCAAATCAACTATAGGATCTCCTTTAACTTGAAGAGCCGCTGCTGTAAACGGTGTTCCTGCCGCACTTTGAGGATATACTCCTCTTCCGTGATCCGTAAAGTATGCTCCCGCTCCCGCCTTTTCTATTTCCTCGACAGTTGCATTCTTCATAAGCTGATACACCATAGTTCCCACCATTTCAAGATGCGCCAGCTCCTCTGTTCCTATATCGCTCAATGTTGCGATTGCCTCAGGAGTAATCATTGTAAATCTCTGGCTTAAATATCTCAGTGACGCCCCCAATTCTCCGTCCGGACCGCCGTATTGAGAAATAATGAGCGTTGCCATTGCAGGGTTTGGATTTTTTATTCTTATTGGATATTGCAGTATCTTGTCATATGACCACATATATATTCTCCTTTCCTAAAGCTTAAAGTTTGCATCTGGTTCCCAGGGCCACGGCTCGTCAATCCACTGCCATGGATATGGACTGAGCGAATCATCCTGACTGATCATTCCATAGTTTTTATTATACTCATCTTTTAGCATTCTCATCTGCCTGACAAATGCATTTCTTTTTGCAATAGCATCACGATCAGAAGGATGTGTATTGAGATATAGCTGAAGATCCTCAAGCATCATATGGACTGCTGAAATTTCTTTTCTTAATTCCATAAAATTATTATTAGCCATTTTTTCCTCCCTTACTGAGCCCTGTTCCTGGACTTTCCGTCATATGGGCTGTAAAGCTCGGGAAATGCCGTCCCTTTAGCCAATGCCTCCACCGGATTGAAAAGTTCACACATAAACTGATACGGAACGTATGCTGCAGCCAGCCTTACATTTTCAATCACCATTTCCTGAGACACACAATTCGTCATATTAGGAACATTCATGGGATTTCGCGGGTTCATTCCGTAAATGTTATCTCTTGGTCTTATATTATTTACCATTTAAGGCTCCTCCTTATATTTCATTATTTTATAATATGGAAAACATATTTATATGTTACTTAACCATATGTTTATTAATGTTTAAAAACAGCATAATAGTGGTATAACATTGATATATTTATAATAAGGAGGAAAAAATGTACAAAGAAGAACTGTCGATAATTTCTCAGGCTATTTTAAATGAAATCGAGGGCTATGAATTTTACAGACTTGCCAGTGCCCAGGCAACTTCGGAAGGAACCAGAGGAGCTTTTACGGAACTGGCAAACGAAGAATTAAAACACGCCGATTACCTTAAGGCATTGTGGCAAAAACTCAGCGGCGGCGGTGAAATGAAGGTTGAAGATATTCTTTCGTCAGGAATCGAAATACCTTCTCCCGAAATTTACCGTTGGGATAAGGTGGATAAAACCAGTTCATCTGTTGCCATGTCTATTTTTGGAATAGGCATGCAGATGGAGCAAAACTCTATTAAATTTTATGAGGAAGCAAAAGATAAGGTTGCATCAGAGGTGAGCAAGGCGCTGTTCGATTTACTGATTGGCTGGGAAAGAGTACATTTGAATCAATTTGCAGAGCAATACAGCCTTTTGAAAGAGGATTGGTGGGCAGAGCAGGGGTTTGCTCCGTTTTAACCTGTCGGTCATTGAAGATAATCAGTATTTAAAATAAACTTTCTATAAATAAGATCAATAGGACGGATGTTAAACCAACATTCGTCCTATATTAATACAAATCGTTATTAAAGCCTTAAGCTGTTTTTTTAACCTTTTTAGCTTTTTCCATATTATCATTTTGTCCTATGCCAAGAAGTATTGTTGCAAACATTACAGCAAGCATTGCATATGCGTAGAACACATAAGGTGTGATTTCAAGAGCAGCCAGTGGTGCATTGCTGTCAGCTGCAAATCCAAGAGTGTAAATCATTGCAGGTGTCCATGGAAGGCTGTAAACAAAAGTGTTGGACTGTGCATCAAGCAAATTTGCAACTCTGTACGGGCTGATATTATGCTTCTGACCCAACGGCTTTGCAAAAGAAGCTCCAACTGCCAAGATTGCAGGAGCATTTAATCCCATTAATGCAGATAATAATATTACCATTACAGAAATTGTTATTTCTGAGCCTATTCTTGTATCCGTAACCTTGTTCAATGCGTTTAAGAGCTTAACATCTCCTTGTCCGTTTCTCATAACCGATATCGAGCCGAACAGCAGCAATGCCAAAATACAAACCTGGATCATGCTGCTTAACCCTGATTGAATAACCCCGCCTATGGCACGATCAAGACCTGCTCCAGAAACTGTGAGCAGTGCAGGCTTAACAGCATTCACAGCGTCAATTTGAATAATATCAAACAACCCTGCGGCAACCCCGGTTACAGCTCCAACAACAGAACCTACTATTGTGGCGATAATAATATCTCCTGATTTCACGGCGACAATAATTGTTACTATAACAGGAACAAACATAACCAGCGTCGCGGGATTGTATTGAAATGCTTCAGGTGACACTCCGGCATTGGCTTTACTTGAGCCGAAGATTAAAATAGCTAAAATTGTTA
Organism: Clostridiales bacterium; assembly: GCA_003497505.1. Lineage (GTDB taxonomy): Bacteria > Bacillota > Clostridia > Tissierellales > Sedimentibacteraceae > Sedimentibacter. Next base: position 4,227 of record DNNV01000095.1, read on the forward strand.
TAGCACCTGCTGTAAAGGCATATTTAAGCCTCGATCTTACAACACCAGGAACGTCAACCCCTTGTGAAGTAGCAGAGCATATGGTTGTGTCAGATACAGGAGCAAGATTGTCTCCAAATGCTCCTCCTGATATTATGGCACCTGCCACAATAGGAGGATATGCTCCTAATGCAACAGCCGCGGGATAAAGAACACCCATACCTGCCGCAATAGTACCGAAGCCTGTACCAGTTGCTGTTGCAAAAACTGCTGATGCTATAAATGTTACTATAGTAAACGCAGTGCTTCCAACACCCATGTTAGCCGCTATTCCTGCTATCCCTGTTGCCAGACCTGATTCTCTCAGAATTCTTGAGAACACGCCTGCAAACAGCCAGCACACCACAGGTATGAGCGCTTCCTTGCTTGCTATACCATCAATTACAGTATTTGAATAATCCTGCTTGTTTTTAGCGAAGAAGAATCCCACAACTATGGCCATAAACGCTGGAACCCACAGGGCACCGTCTGAAATAGACCCAAAATGGAATGTTGTAGTGATAATCAAAACCAAAAACACCAGGAACGGAACGAATGACATCCATTCTCCGCCATAAAACTCCAATTTCTTTTCTTTTAATTCCATAATTTCCTCCATGAATAATATAGTTCATTTATATATGAGCAAATTTCATGCCAAGAAAATTGAAGCAAAAACACTACAATTCAATTGAAAATATAAAAAACTGCCTGGAATTAATTTTCACATGGAAATATTTTTCCCGGCAGTCTTTTTCCTATTTCAAATCATATTCGATAATCTTGTTGAATACTTGTCTCCTGCTTATATCCATAATTTTGGCGGCATGGGTGATATTATTATTGCAGCTTTTCAAAACCTTACTTATATACTCAATCTCAAAATTTCTTTTTGCATCCTTGTAGCTTGTCATGATTTCAGATAGTTGTTCGTCGTTCCTAACGCTGTTTTCACATTTAACACTGTTAAATATACTTCCCTTTAATACGCTTCCTCCTGAAAGAACAACCATTCTTTCTATTATATTTTTTAGCTCTCTTATATTTCCCGGATAGCTGTAATTCAGAAGCTGCTGCATTGTATCGCCGTCGATCTCTTTAATGCCTTTCCCCATTTCTTTATTAAACCTGTTTACAAAAAAGTAAATCAAGTCCTCTATATCTTCCTTTCTGCTCCTCAGAGGAGGAATTTTTATTTCAATGGTGTTTATCCTGAAGAATAAATCTTCACGAAATTTCCCCTCAGAAACAGCTTTCGCCAGATTCTTGTTCGTGGCTGAAACCAACCTGAAATCAACATCAATGAGCTTGTTGGAGCCAATCCTCTCTATCTGCTTTGTTTCAAGAACCCTGAGAAGCTTCACCTGGGTGGCCTCCTCCATATCTCCTATTTCATCCAAGAAAACAGTTCCTCTGTCAGCTTCTTCGAGATGACCGACCCTTGTTGAAGTTGCGCCTGTAAATGCCCCTTTTTCGTGTCCGAAAAGCTCAGACTCTATGAGTCCTGACGAGTAATAACCGCAGTTTATCGGTATAAACGGCATATTTGACCTATCGCTGCTGTCGTGTATCATGTGAGCTATTATTTCCTTGCCTACACCTGATTCACCTGTAATTAAGGCGGTAGAGCTGCTTTCGGCAACGCGCCTTACAACTTCGTACACCTTTTGCATCTCTTTATTTTTGCTGGTGTACAAATATCTGCCTTTCTTGCTGTTCCTGTTGAACTCATTAATACTGCGCAAAGAAAAAATCTTATGCACCTTTTCTATTTCAAGGATAAGCTCCTCAGGATTATGGCTTTTGATGAAATATCCGAATGCTCCTATTTTCATGGATTGAACTGCAGTCTCAATGCTGCCGTATCCGGTAACCATTATTATTTCAATATCCTTATTATACTTATCCTTTATTTCTCTAAGGAACTCTACTCCGCTTATTCCCGGCATCATAATGTCGCTGATTATCAAAGGATAGCACTCCACATCAAGCAGCTTGTATGCTTCCTCTGCTGAAGCTGCTGTCTCAATCCTGTATCCTTTACTTGTGAGAAGCATCCTGTATGTTTCCCTATAGTCTGCATCATCATCAACTATCAAAATCTTAAATAAACCCGTCACTCACACTCTTCCTCTCTAAGGGCAGTCTTATGACAAATTCGGTGCCTTCACCCAATCTGCTGTTCACTTCTATTTTCCCCCTTAATTTCTCAACCTCCGAATACACAATGAAAAGGCCCAGTCCCGTGCCCTTGCCTAGCTCCTTTGTCGTGAAAAACGGATTGAATATATCGCCCAAATACTTTTCATCTATTCCGGTACCGCTGTCTTTACAGATTATAGTCAATACCTCATTTTCAATATAAATACTTATGTTTACTTCTCCATCATAATCAATTGCATCTATTGAATTTGAAAGCAGATTTAATATTATATGTTCAACGCTTTCGGCATTAATAAATATTTCCTGTCTTATGCTGCTGTTGACAGTAATCTTTATGTTCTTTTTCTTAATTATGTCATTATGAATCTCAATAAGCTTCGAAATAACCTGATTCATATCGACAGCATTTGTTGAATTGCTTGACAGTCTTGAAAAATTCAGTATATTATCTATAATCTTGCTCGCCCTCTCCACTGCAGTATCTATGAAATCCAGAGACTTACGAGCTGCTTCATCTGCTTTATCATTAATTCTCACAAGGTAGCTTTGAGTGCGTATTATCCCAAGTGGGTTTCTTATTTCGTGTGCCATTCCGGCGGCAAGCTGACCAACCGCAATCATTTTATTGCTTTGAAGCATCTGGTTTCTGTTTATTTTATCCATGGTTATATTCTTTATGGATACAAGCACCGTCATGCTTGTTCCCTCAAGGTTCTGAAAATTTATTTCGTACACCTCATTGCCGACGGATGTTTCCTTTTTTATGTCATGGCCGCATGCTAAAGCATCATTGAGCATGCAGTCACTGCAGTCGTGACAAAATTTGCCCAGGTAGTCTGAGCAATTGCTTCCATCAACTGAATTCTTTAAAATCCCGAGATAATCAGCAAAGCTCTTATTAATTTTTAAGACATTTTTATTATAGTCAGCCACAAGCATAAATTCCGATATGCCGTCAAATATTATCTGCAGCTCATTTCTGCTGTTCTCCAGCTCTCCTGTTCTTTTCCTCACCTGCTGCTGTAAAGAAAAATTATTCAGCAAAACAAGGGCAAATATACAGCTTGCTATCAAAGCTGTCACAACCACACTTTCAACTATATCATCCCTGCTTTTGCTGTCAAGGAGCGGAGTTGAAATTCCGAACCACTTCTGCTGTATCTTTTCAAGCTGTCCTTTTCCGTTTATCTGCCTTATTGCCTTATTCAAAATAGGAACAAGCTCCGGTCTGTTTTTTGAGACTCCCAGCACAACTTCTTTTTGGTACAATATTATATTTGAATACCGTGGATCGTTGTTAGCGTTTCTTTCAACAAGCAAATATGTGATAATAGGTTCATCACCAATTACCGCATCCACCTCACCTTTTAAGAAAAGCTCAAAACCGTCTTCCACATTGCCTGTGTAAACGAGCTTTGCACCGGGATAATTTTCAGACAAATATCCATTGGCATAATCTCCTCTTTCTGTTGCAATAGTCATGTTGTTGATGTTAATTAGGTTAGAGCTTTGGGATGACTGTGTCATCAGCACTGTTCTCAGATTGTATATAGGCTCAGTGAATAAGTAATACTTCGCTCTTTCATCGCTTATGAACATATCACATATTTGTGTAGTACCTTCCTTCAATGCACTCAATGCTTCATCCCACTTCATGGGTACAGTCTGAATATCAACTCCCAGCTCCAGTGACAATTGATTTATATAGTCAACCACCACTCCTTTATATTGGTTGTCTATATTATCCACGAACCTGAGAGGAGGTGCATTTTCATTTGCAGCATATACTATGACATCCTGCCTCTTAAGCCACATTTTCTCATCGCTGCTTAAATGCTTATCATTTCTGTCGTAAAAATAAAATAATGTGATACACATTGCAATCAGTACCGTGAATATTATTGTTTTTTTATTTTTTGTGTATGCTTTGAAATTCATATACTTTCTTCTAAAAGCTTAAGGATTTTTTCAGTGCATCTTTTCCCGCCGCATGGGCCGCTTCCTGCCCCCGTTGCTTTCTGAACCTCAGGCAATGTTGTCGCACCATTTGCTATTGCTTTTTTAATAGTTGCTCTTGATATTCCCTTACACAAGCATATCTTCGTCATCTTATCCATTATTTCCGCATGTTTATCCTGATCCATCTTATCTCCTCATCATATAGTAGCTCATTACATTTTCATCTTCAAATCCGCATGATTTGTACAAATTAAGAGCATTTTCGTTATCTGTATCCACCTGAAGGATAACCCTATCAGCGCCCATTTCAATGAGCTTTTCAACCGACCACATGAGCAGTTCCCTTCCGTATCCCCTTCCTCTGTACTCAGAAAGTACACCAAGACCGTATATTCCTCCCGTACCATCATTTAATTCTATCCGCACACTTCCTACGTTCCCATTATCAGCTTCTGCAATAAAAGTTCTCCCATTGACAATATTATCCACAAGTGCTGTGTCGCCTTCCTTTATAATAATTCCAAAAAAATCATAATTCATTTCCGCTATTATCTTGGCGTCACTTTCAGCAGCCATGCGTATATTCAGAGAGCGCGGACACTTCTGTGGAAACAGCTCTCTGTTCAGAACCATATCATATTCGGAATGGTGGTATTTTTGAGAAAATTTCTCAATGAAGCTAATGCCGGAGTGAGATTTATTGTCACAGAGCAGAAGTATTTCATCACTCTTTCTTTTTTTACATTCATCCTGAACCAAAGCAAATATCTGTGTGAAAATCCCCCTGCTCCTGTATGCAGGGTGAACCATTCCTGTGATTTCCAAATTATCACCGCCGAAATTGCTGATATTTATATACCCTGCAAGCTCGTTTTCCACATAATACATGAATTCATTGAGCTCAGTCTCTCGTTTACTAATCTTCCCCGCATTTTCCAGCCTGTAATCCAGTTCTAACTTAAAAGATAGGCTGTCATATTCGGCACATGTTCTTTCTAAATTTTTCAATGCGTCATAGTCATTTTTATCAATACAGCTCTTTAGTACGATTTTTGAATTTCTTATCATATTATTTTGCTCAACCCCTCAACTGTAAATTTTTATCAAATTCAATTATAATATAGGGCAATAAAATTTACCATTACATTTTGAGTTAATTTCAAAAGCAGAGGGCTCATATTTAAGCCCTCTGATAATTATTCGTATATATTTATTTTTCTGTCTCCAACCATATCCATGTTCAGATGTTTTTCATGCCTCTTCGGAATTGTAACAACATCCGGATTTCCGTCACTTATGAATCTTTCTCTTTTATTGTTTTCATATGACCTGAAGTAATCATACATTCCACAGTTATCAACGTTTATCTCGCTTGCCGTAACTCTGTAGAGGCTTGTAAAATTAGTCAATATGTCGAAAGGTGAATAATCAGGTCTCCAGCCAACATCAAGAACGGCTATGTTCTTATATCCATTTCCTTCATATTCTCCCTGGAGGATACTTTGCAAAAACTCATCCTTTGGATTGCTTCCATGAGGAAGAGCCAATGTTTCCACCGTGTAATCTGGCAAAGATTTCTTGATTATATTATTCACAGAGCCTATTTCTACTATAATTTCCTTATTAGTAAGTGTTGCAAGCTCATAGTGACTGTATGTGTGATTTCCTACATCATATCCGTTTTTAACAAGCCAGTTAAGCTTCTTTTCCGCATATTCTTCCTGACCGAAGGCACTTGAATTTAGAAAAAAGCTCGCCGTAACATCGAAATCAGGATATTTCTCCTTAAATTCCTCTAATATTCCAACTGCACAGTCAGGATCAATAACAAGCTCGCCGTTTTTCTCAATATAATTGAAATTATTTTGTCTTCCGTCGTCAAAGGTTAAAATTATTGGAGTGTATCCTGCTCTTGTCTTTATTTCTCCCTTTGCGTAATCATTCAAGCTTATCATTTGATATTTATTGTCATACATATACTGCAGGTCACTGCGGAAATTATCGTAGTTGCGCTGCCACACCGACTCCTCTTTTCCGATGCCGTGGTACATGAGAATCATTATTTCACCTAATTCATTTGGCTCCAACGACAGGTCAATGGAAGCAACAGGGTCTGTTTCTTCATCTGTCCCCTCCTCTTCCTTTTGTTCCTGTTCACTTTTGCCTTCTTCCTTATCTTGCTGGTTTGCCTCGACAGCATTTTCATCTGTGTTATCAGGAACCTCAGGAACATTTTCTTTTTCTCTTCCGCATCCCGCCAAAATCAGGAGCAGTACTATTAGTGCAATTATAAAGCTCTTTTTCTTCATTTTTAACCCCTAAAATTTTTCTTATACTAATTCGCATTAAATATTTCCCTTGAAGCGAATTAGTA
>DNNV01000095.1:11012-18139 GCA_003497505.1 Clostridiales bacterium
AATTAGTATATACTGTTTTCCGCTGTTGCGGACAATTATTTGTCCGCATTTTAAAATTAAAACAGTATTAACTCAATTTTATATTATTATATCCTAAAAGTCCATAAGAATAATTTTCATTATTATGTTGTTATTAGTTTTTAATTTGATATAATATACATATAAAATATGCGGAGGGCAAAATTGAGCGGTAACAAAATTGCACAGGATAAATTGAAAGTTTTATATATTTTAAAATATATCAATATGCCCTTGACCAACATGGAAATTACAAATTTCATATTGGACAACGACATACTTGATTATTTTACATTGCAGCAGCTATTAAGGGATTTATGCGATTCTGATTTTGTTGTTATGAGTTCTAAAAGCGGAAATGAATACTATAATATATCCGAAGCCGGAATATCCGTTCTGGATATGTTCGGTGAAAAGCTGCCGGATTACTTCCTAAGGCAGGTTGAAAAGAATTTTTCAGAATTGAAAATGGAAATTAAAAAAAATCGTGAATTGCTTGGTCACTACTACAAAAGAGCCGAAGAGGAATATATCGTCTCCCTTCAGGTCATGGAAAATGAATCCATCATTTTCAGTCTGAGTGTCAATGTACCTGATGAAGATCTGGCCAAGAACATATGCAAAAAATGGGATTCAAATCCTGAATATATTTTTTCCAGCATAATAAAAACACTTACTTCTGATGCTAATTGATGATTTTAATACAGCACGGTGAAAAATCAAGTGCTATTACCTTTGAAATATTCAGGCTGTCTTTGTCTACAGCAGCTATATTGTTCTTTTTGGAGTTCGTAACATATATGAACTTCTCTCCTGCCGTCAGACTCTCGGGATATCCTCCGAGAAAGACGGTTTTTATTATTTCTTTTTTTGCCGTATCGATCACATATAAATTTTTGTCCACTATGTTAATGACATATAATCTATTTCTCGGATAATCAATTTCTAAATCAGATGCCATTCCCTCCAATATAAGTACCTTTTCGATTTTTCCGGATTCCGCATCAATGAAATTTATTTTGCTGTGTACATTTCCGTTTATAAAATATGTCATAACAATGATGCTGTCCTCCGCCCAAAGCATGTGCATGGGCATGCCATCTGTGGTAAAGCGCGCAACCGGTTCCCTATCCGAATAGCCTATTATTTCATTTTCTTCGTAGCAGCATGCGTAAAGCATCTTTTTATCCTGACTGTACAGAACGTCATGAGGCTTAATCCCTGCCGGAATTGATTCGGTCAGGGCAAACGAGCATAAATCAATAACAGATATATTGTCGGATTCGAAGTTCGCCACGTACATGTCGTTTATGTCTATGCACATGTGGCGAGGGTCTCTGCCTACGGTTTCTTCAGACAATTCATTTGATACATAATCGTATTTATATATTTTGTTGTTGTATGAATCTGCCAGGTATACAGATCTGCCGGAATTCATAATACTGTGTACGGCAGATTTTTCCTCCTTGCCTAAATTAACTGCCTTCCTGCAAATATAATCATCACCCTGCAGTTCAATTATAAATAGCATAAGTCTGCCCTGATAAATTCCCGTTACAGATATTACATCATCATACTTCACAGCAATCACCTCCATATAGTCTATGATATATTCATAAAGAAGTGAAATGTTCTACAAAAAATGTTTTAATTTCATATATGAGGGTATCATTATAATATATTTAAAAATAGTGAGGAGAGAATATGTTAAAGGAAAAAATATCAAAACTGTTAAACGAACAGATAAATAAAGAATTGTACTCGGCATACCTGTACTTGGATATGTCAAACTACTACATCGAAAACGGATTGGATGGATTCGGAAACTGGTTTAATGTTCAGGCACAGGAGGAAATGTCTCATGCGAATCTTTTCATGCAGTATCTTCAAAACAATGGGGAAAAAATAACTCTCGGACAAATTAATGCTCCAGACGTTGCTTTTACAGATTTCAATGTTCCCCTTGTTGAATCATTGAAGCATGAAGAATTTGTAACCGCATCTATAAACAATATATATGATGAAGCATCTCAGGTTAAAGACTACAGAACAATGCAGTTCCTTGACTGGTTCATTAAGGAACAAGGTGAAGAAGAGAAAAATGCCGACGAGCTGATCACTAAGTACAAGGTTTTCGGCTTTGATTCAAAAGGGCTTTATATGCTTAATTCAGAGCTGGCAGCAAGAGTTTACACTGCGCCTTCACTTGTATTGGATTAATGATTAAATAATAAGAGGCTGAATGTATTAATTCAGCCTCTATGTATTTTTTGAACTTTTTATCGCATATTTGCATGTTCATGCCCCTCATCTCAACAGGCAGCCTGCGAACAAGCTGCCGCCCAGATATATTCCAATTAAACATTTGAACTAGCAGCAGGTCTTGGTATACATATTTTCGTTCCCACAATGAGGAAATTTGCAGGCCTTAACGTAGGATTTGCTATGAGCAGCTGAGACGGTGTCAGATTATTTGCTGTTGCTACGGTTGACAAGCTGTCCCCTGTCTTAATAACATATTCGACAGAGTTAGGTCCGCACGCCTGATAGGTTCCCGGAGGTATGCAAAGCTCGGTTCCCGGCACTATAACATTATAGTTGAAGTCCGGGTTCGACTCTCTGAGTTCATTGAGGCTGAGGTTGTATCCGATCAAAATATCGCTGAGCCTGGTTCCCTGTGCAATGGTAACTACTGTTCCGAAAGGGCAGCCTGCCGGTACATTCGGAATGCATATTTCCTGACCTACCTTCAGGTCATATGGGTTTGCATTTGGGTTTGCCTCTAAGAGCAGGTTAAGTGGAAGGCTGTATCTCTGTGCTATATTGTAGAAGCTGTCTCCTTCCCTTATGATATAGTATGCTCCGTTAATGCATGGAGGTCTCTCCGGCACTTTCGGCACACACAGAGTCATTCCTTCTGTCAGTGTCCTGAGCCTCAAGGTCGGATTCAATTCCAGCAATCCAACTAAATTGGTTCCAAATCTGACTGCTATGGAATTCAATGTATCTCCCGGCCGCACTTCATAAGGCATCGTAGATGGATTCGGACACTGAACCTGATTTTGGTTTTGTCTATAAATCATTATATAATCACCTCATAATATAATTTGTTATTTCATAATATTCATGAGGCAATGAATGTTTCTTAATTTTTGTGTTTATCTACTAATCAACAGCAAATTTTTCTCGTTCTCTAACCGCGATTTTATCACAGCGCTCGTTGTATTCGTGGCCCGCATGTCCCATAACATGAATAAATCTGACATTATGAGGTTCGGCAGCTTTTACCAGCCTCTGCCACAGTTCCTTGTTTAATACCTCCTTGCCGTCCGCCTTTCTCCAGTTCTTTCTCTGCCACGATACAATCCAGCCTTTATTAAATGCATCCGTAACATATTTAGAATCTGTGGTTATATCTGCATTGCAAGGCTCTTTCAGCGCTTCCAGACCCACGATAACTCCCATGAGCTCCATTCGGTTGTTCGTAGTCTGCTTTTCTCCCCCGGAAAGCTCCATTTCTCTGCCGTTATATTCTAAAATGACTCCGTATCCGCCAGGCCCCGGATTTCCGCTGCAGGCACCGTCAGAATATATATTGACTTTTTTCATTATTTCCTACCTCTTTTTTATAAGCATGACTCTTAAAATTCCGTAATGCTCTTCAAGCTCCTTTAGCTCTTCCTCTCTTAAATCTCCGATGACATCAATTATATTGCATGCATAATCTCCACGGCTTTTGTTTACCATTCCTATTATGTTCACATTCCTTCCTGCAAGAGCAGTGGTTATTTTTCCTATCATATTTGGTATATTTTTATTTAAAACAACAAGTCTGTCTGTTCCGGGATAACGCTCCATTACACAATCCGGAAAATTCACCGAATTTGTTATATTTCCTTTTTCAAGGTATTCCGTAAGCTGTGTTACTGCCATTTCCGCACAGTTTTCCTCTGCCTCATATGTGGAACCGCCAAGATGGGGTATGCATACAACATTTTTCGTATTAAGCATCTTTTCGCTTGGAAGGTCTGATACGTGATAGCCAACTTTGCCGCTTTCCAGAGCTTCAGAAATATCATCCTCATTCACTATTCCGTGTCTGGCAAAGTTCAATATTCTCACTCCATCCTTCATGAGCTTTATATTGTCCTTGTTAATATAGTTCTTTGTTTCTTCATTGTATGGAGTATGGATGCTCACATAGTCGCTCCTTCTGTACAAATCATTGATGTCACTTGTATACTGAACATCCCATGACAGTCCCAGAGCGTTCTTCACAGAAATATACGGGTCATAGCCTATTACCTCCATGCCCAGCTTTATTCCCAGATTTGCCACAAGATGTCCCACATTTCCAAGACCTATGACACCTAAAGTCTTACCTTTAAGCTCCGGGCCCACAAATTGTGATTTTCCCCTTTCAACGCTGTCGGCAACGTCACAGCTCAATGTCTTAGTCCAGTCAATGCTGTCAATTACCCTTCTCGAAGAAATCAAAAGCCCTAAAAAAGTGAGCTCGCACACTGCATTCGCATTGGCTCCCGGAGAATTGAACACTACTATTCCTTCTTCCGCACAGCGCTCCACGGGAATATTATTTACACCTGCTCCGGACCTTGCAATGGCCTTAAGTCTCTTGGAAAATTCCATGTCGTGTATTTCCATACTTCTCATTACAATTCCGTCTGCATCACTTGTTTCCTGTTCAATTATTTCATATTTATCTTCTGAAAATAAGTTCATCGTTTCATTTGGTATTTTGCTGAACAATGCTACTTTATACATTTTGATTTTATCCCTCCGTCAACTTAATCTATAAAACTTAGTATACAACCCGTTTTAATTAAAAGCAAGCATAAAAAAATTATCAAAAATATAAAGTATATGAAATGTTTATTCAAAAATATTCGAGGGTCAAATACATATTAATGTATTTGACCCTCCGTTAAGTACACTATCTGCAGCAGCCGCCTCTTCCGAAAAAGCCGCCACCACCGCCAAAGCCGCCAAATAACCAGCAAATGACAAATATTATTACTATCCACTCTATCCAGTTATTGTCGCAGCATCCAACTCCTTCGTCGCAGCATCCGCCAAAATTAGTTGCTCTTACTTCATCTGACATATATTTCACCTCTCTTTGATTATAGTTCAATATATGTATGTGAAATAATTTTGTGATTACTTGAATAATATAAAATTTTATAGAATTTTAAGCGTGGAAATGCATGCCTCTATGAGCTCATCAACCTTCAAGCTGCTTTCTGATTTCAATATGGAATCCAGCTTTGGATTTATCAATGGGTGCGACGGAGCAAATACAGAACAGCAGTCATCATATGGAAGTATGGATGTTTCAAATGTCCCTATTTCATTGGCTCTTTCGATTATTTCCGTTTTGTCCATTCCAACCAGCGGCTTTAATATGGGCATTTCAATTGCATTTTCAATAACAGTCATGGACTTCATTGTCTGACTTGCGACCTGACCCAGGCTTTCTCCAGTAATCAGCATTTCCATTTTATTTTCATTTGCAATTCTTTCGGCTATGCGCATCATAAACCTTCTTGCGAGAATCGTCGTTTCGTCTTCTCTGCAGAATTCTCGTATCGCCTTGTGAATTTCAAGAATGTTTATGCTGTACAACTTGATTTTTCCACAATATTCCTCCAGCAGCTCCTTCAGCTTTACTACCTTTTCATTGGCTCTCTCCGATGTAAAGGGATATGTGTGGAAATAAAGTGCATTTATCTCAACCCCTCTTTTTGCAATCATATATCCTGCAACAGGGCTGTCTATGCCCCCTGATAAAAGAAGCAGTGCCCTTCCGCAAGAGCCCACGGGCATTCCGCCCACAGTCCTGATTTTTTCCGAAGAAATATAGCAGCTTTTTTTAATATCAATAAAAATTTCAACATCTGGATTGTGAACATCCACCTTAATATCACTGAAGGACGATAGAATTTTCCCGCCCAGTTCCGCGCTGAAATCCATGGATTTTATGGGGAAATTCTTGTCTCCCCTCTTTGTGGACACCTTAAAGGTCTTGATTTCGCGCCTTTCCTTAAGGTATCTGAAAAGTTCTACCGCCTTTTCTGCTATTGCATCCGGGTTCTTTTCAGTCTTGATGGATGGGCTTATGGCTACTATCCCGAAAATTTTTCTCATTTTCTCAATTATAGCGTCCATATCATCTTCATTGCTTGTTTCAACAAAAACCTTGCCTAAATCCTTGTATATTTTTATACCGCTGAATTCTTTCAGAGCAAATCTTATCTGCTCAACCAGCTGGTGTTCAAAACTGCCTCTGTTTTTACCTTTTAAAAATATTTCTCCGAAGCTTGCAGCTACAATATTGTACATATAATTCTTAATTCCCTTCCTCACTTCATAATTTTTCTTATGTCTTCAACCGATTTGCCTATTATTTCAACAACATGCTCAACCTCTTCATAATTATTGAAAAAGCCCAAGCTTATGCGTATTGTTCCGTCAATGTATTCCCTGTCCAATTTTAAAGATTCAAGTATTCTGTTACCTGCAGCCCGTGACGAGCATGCAGAACCTGTTGAAACATAAATTTCCTCCTGCTCCAGGTAATGAAGCAGCACCTCTCCCTTTACATTTTTAAATGAAACATTGAGTATGTGCGGTGCTCCGTCTTCCTCAAGCGAACTATTGATGCGTACATCCTTTATTTCTTCAGTCAACCTTTTTGCATACAACTTCTTAAGATCCGTTAATTTATTATTTTCCTCTCTGAAACCGCGGAAAACCAAGTCACATGCTGTACCGAAGCCTGCAATTCCCGGCGTGTTCTCAGTGCCCGGCCTTACAGATTTCTCCTGTCCTCCTCCAAAGGTGATAAAGTTCATCTTTGTTCCGGAGCGCACGAATAATCCACCCACCCCTTTGGGTCCGTGAATTTTATGACTGCTGAATGCCACCGTATCAATCTGAAGTTTTTTTACGTCAATTTTTACTTTACCATATGATTGTACCGCATCCACGTGAATTTTTGTACCTTTATTTTTTTCTTTTGCTATTTTAATTATTTTGTCTAAATCCTGAACAATTCCTACTTCGTTATTTACATGCATAACCGAAAT
>DNNV01000342.1 GCA_003497505.1 Clostridiales bacterium
CCGGGCATCCGGCGAATGTACTGGTGCTTGAAAACAGAGAAATTGAAAAGATTATTGAAAAAAAAATTATGCCTTATCTGGGAAACTCGGACAGAGATTCTGTTGAAAGCTTGAAGAATGGTTTTGATGAACTTCTGAAAATAGACATACATTATGCAAAAAAAGAAAATCTTTTGTTTCCATATATGGAGAAGTACGGTATAACAGCACCTCCTAAGGTTATGTGGGGTGTTGATGATGAAATAAGGGCAGATTTAAAGCTTGTATCCTCTGATTTGTCATACGGGGTTATCAATGAAGATATTAAGAAAAGCATAAACGATGTAATTAACAGAGTGAATGAAATGATTTTTAAGGAAGAAAACATAATGATTCCGATGTTGTTAGATGTGATGACACAGGATGAGTGGAAAAAGGCAGCAGATGACAGTGCTGAAATAGGTCATATGCTTAGATGGGTGCCGGAATGGAAGCCGGAAGCTGAGGCAAAAGAAGAGATAAAGGAAGAAATGTCTGTACCGGGAGCCATAACACTTCCAACAGGAGTATTCCAGATTGACGAGTTGGTTCTTATGCTCAATACTCTGCCATTTGATATTACATTTGTGGGAAAAGATGATACAGTTAAATATTTCTCTCAGAGCAATGAAAGAATTTTCCCGAGAACAAAGACAATCATAGGAAGAAATGTGTCCAACTGCCATCCTCCGGCAAGTGTTCATATAGTTGAAGGAATAGTTGAGGACTTCAAGTCAGGCAAAAAGGATCACGAGGATTTCTGGATTAAGATGAAGGATAAGTATGTACTGATTCGTTATTTTGCTGTACGGAACAATAACGGAGAATACATGGGAGTGCTTGAGGTGACTCAGGATATTAAGGGAATACAAGAAATAACAGGAGAAAAAAGACTGGTTACTCAGTAATAATAAAGTTTTAACTTACAGAGCGGCTCAAGTAGATAGTAGCCGCTTTTTTCATACATCAAAAAATCATATTTGATTAATTTAATTGCAAAGTATATAATTGAATCAGCAATTATTCGAGGTGTTCATATGAATAAAAAATATGTACTTGCGTTAGACCAGGGAACGACAAGCTCAAGAGCCATACTGTTTGACAGGAACGGAGCAATAGTAAGAATGTCTCAGCATGAGTTCAGGCAGATATATCCAAGCCCTGGATGGGTTGAACACGATCCTGAGGAAATATGGGAGACACAGCTTAGTTCAGCATTGGATGCGGTGAAAGGTATCAACCCTGATGAAATAGCCTGCATAGGAATTACAAATCAGAGAGAAACGACCGTAATGTGGGACAAAAACACCGGCAAGCCTGTATACAATGCAATAGTGTGGCAAAGCAGGCAGACTGCAGAAATATGCCATGACCTTAAGAAAGAGGGTTGGGAGTCCTATATAAACGAAAATACAGGACTTGTTATAGATGCATATTTTTCAGCCACAAAAATTAAATGGATACTTGATAACATACCGGATGTAAGAAAAAAGGCAGAACAGGGAGATATTTTGTTTGGAACAGTGGATAGCTGGCTCGTGTGGAAGCTTACAGGGGGAAGAGCACATATAACTGACTATTCAAATGCCTCTAGAACCATGCTATACAACATAAGAGAGCTCCGATGGGACGAAAAAATATTGAATGCGCTAAATATACCAGCATCAATCCTGCCTCAGGTCAGACAATCATCGGAGGTTTACGAGAATACCAAAAAAGATATTTTCAGCGTGCAGATACCCATATCAGGAATTGCGGGAGATCAGCAGTCGGCACTTTTCGGGCAATTGTGTTTTCAGGAAGGCATGGCTAAAAACACTTATGGAACAGGCTGCTTCATGCTTATGAATACAGGTGATAAAATAGTGAAATCCAAAAACGGCCTTGTAACCACCATTGCATGGTGTGAGGGAGGAAAGGTTGAGTATGCCCTTGAAGGGTCAATCTTTGTGGCAGGTGCGACAATACAATGGCTGAGGGATGAGCTTAAATTAATACATGATGCCGCAGATTCAGAATATTTTGCAGAGAAGGTTGAGGACAACAACGGAGTATATGTGGTGCCTGCATTTACAGGACTTGGAGCACCTTATTGGGATATGTATGCAAGAGGAGCCATCTTTGGGCTGACCAGAGGCGTCAACCGCAACCATATAATTAGGGCTGCACTTGAGTCTATAGCTTATCAGACAAGGGATGTAATTGAATCAATGATTGAGGATTCCGGAATAAATTTAACGGCTCTGAAGGTTGACGGAGGAGCCACCGCAAATAATTTCCTCATGCAGTTTCAATCAGATATACTCAATGTAAATATAGAAAGACCTGAAATCACTGAAACAACAGCCTTAGGTGCCGCATATCTTGCAGGTCTTGCTGTGGGGTTCTGGAAATCCAAGGGAGAAATTGCGCAAAACTGGAGTATCAGCAGAAAATTCAAGCCTGAAATGAGCCAGGAAAAGAGAAGCACACTTTACAGCGGATGGAAAAAAGCTGTGGGCAGGTCGAAAGGCTGGGCGGAATAAATTTAATTACTATAAATTGATGAAAATTATGGAGGACGAAATGGAAACAAAATTTTTTACAGGTAACAGAGCAAGATTTGCAGAAAGAATGGAGGACTATTCCACTGCAGTGTTTTTTTCGGGAAAGGCTCCGAGAGAAAGCGCAGATCAGGCATATGATTTTTCTGTAGACAGAAATTTCTTTTATCTTACGGGTATAGATAGAGAGGATATGATTCTTGTTATTAACAAGATAGGAGGCAGCGTTACAGAAGCATTGTATATTCCTCCTGTGGATGAGCTCTTTGAAAAATGGTTTGGAATTCTTATGAGAAAAGAAGAGGCGGTCCGAATATCAGGAATTAAATCCGTTCAGCACAAGGATGAATTTATGGCTCAGTTTGCAAAGAAGCTTTCTTCCTCAGACAGACCGGATTCAGTCTATATTTTCTCATATTTAACCGATGTGGATGAGCCTTACGACCAGTACAGGAGTCTTGCTCACTGGATGAGAAACCAATATCCTGCCGTAACCATAAAAAATTCGCTTGATATAATGATAGATTTGAGAAGTA
>DNNV01000316.1 GCA_003497505.1 Clostridiales bacterium
TGGATTTTGAAGGACTCGTGATTGTTGTATCTCACGACAGACACTTTTTAAATACGGTTTGTACACATATAGTCGATATAGATTATAAGAAAATAAAAATGTATGTAGGAAACTATGATTTCTGGTATGAATCAAGTCAGCTTATGCAGCAGCTCATGAGAGACCAGAACAGGAAGAGAGAAGACAAGATAAAGGATCTTCAGAACTTTATACAGAGATTCTCCGCCAATAAATCAAAATCGAAACAGGCAACTTCAAGAAGAAAGCTTCTTGATAAGCTTGAGGTTGAAGAAATGCCAGCATCATCAAGGCGATATCCATTTGTCAAGTTTACGCCTGACAGAGAGGTAGGAAACGAAATACTCACAGTTGAGGGACTGTCAAAAACAATTGACGGAATTGATGTGCTTAAGGACATATCCTTCAGAATAAACAGAGGGGATAAGATTGCCTTCATAGGTGAAAATGAGCTTGCACAGACGACATTGTTTAAAATACTCGTAGGTGAAACGGAGCCTGATTCAGGTACAATCAAGTGGGGGCAGACAATAACAAGGTCATATTTCCCCAAGGATAACTCCGAGTTCTTTGACGGAATCAAACTGAATCTGGTTGACTGGATGAGACAGTTTTCAGAGGATCAGTCCGAAAGCTTCCTGAGAGGCTTTTTAGGCAGAATGCTGTTTTCTGGTGATGATGCACTGAAGCCGTCCAACGTTTTGTCAGGAGGAGAGAGAGTCCGATGCATGCTTTCCAGAATGATGCTTTCAGGCTCAAACGCACTGGTTATGGACCAGCCTACAAACCATCTTGACCTTGAATCCATTACGGCTTTGAATAACGGACTGATTGATTTTAAAGAGATAGTGCTG
The DNA here is from genome assembly GCA_003497505.1 of Clostridiales bacterium. Lineage (GTDB taxonomy): Bacteria > Bacillota > Clostridia > Tissierellales > Sedimentibacteraceae > Sedimentibacter. The sequence goes on from DNNV01000316.1 coordinate 873, forward strand.
TTTTCATCTCATGACCATCAGTTTATCCAGACCATAGCAAACAGAATTATAGAGCTAACTGATGACGGAATGATTGACAGAGCAATGACTTATGATGAATACTTAGAGAGAAAGGATAAAAAGCATAGGGTGAGTTAATGAATAAAAAGAGTGCTCAGGAAATGAGCTTTGAGGATTTCTGTAATGCCATTAATCCGGAAATGCTCAATGAATTGACCAAAATGAATATTTCTTACAACAGAGCATACAGTATTTTCAGAGACATACTTCAGGAATCCGGACTCGACGAAAATGATGATATGGGCACAATGGACAGCATAGTGAGAAATATTATACTGGACCATACCGATGAGGTACTTGCCAATGAGTTCTACAAATATGAAACAAAGTAATTGGTGCTGCCGGGTGTAAGCCCGGCAGTTTTTGTCGAAAGATCGTATCATACTTTTTATCAAAATTTTCAAAAAATATTGACAAATACAAATTAATGTGTTATCCTTTAAACGTATTACAGAGTATTATAGATTTCACATGTTTTTAGATATTATATGTGTGGCTGTATATAATATGTAAAAATATGTGAATTTTTTTATACAATGGAATATAATAATATTTTATTAGGAGGTACTCATGGTTAAGGGTACAGTTAAATGGTTTAACTCAGAAAAAGGATTCGGATTTATTACAAAGGAAGATGGAAATGACGTATTCGTACATTTCTCAGCTATCCAGGGAGATGGATTCAAAACTTTAGAGGAAGGTCAAAAAGTTTCTTTTGACGTTACTCAAGGTGCAAGAGGCGACCAAGCAGCTAACGTAACTAGATTATAATTTATAATCAGCAAACGTGAAATCGGGATGAAGAAATTCATCCCGATTTTTGTATGCCCTAACCCCGTTTTCAGAGTGTTTTTTCTGAAAAGTGGCGGTAGGTCAGCCGCAACATGTTCCCAAAGTATGCGACCAGAGGGAGCTGATACTTTGGTGAACGCAGACTGCGCATGCCCTAACCAGAAGTATTTGTATTTACAAAGCTAAAGTACATATGTTATAATGTTCAGAAAATTGAAGGAGGCAGAAATGTACATAAAGGAATTATTCAATAAAAAAAGATTTGTGTTTTCATTTGAGATATTTCCGCCCAAGGCGACATCACCTATAGATACCGTTTATAAAACATTGGAAGCGCTGAGTGATTTAAGACCGGACTACATAAGCGTTACATACGGTGCAGGAGGCGGCAGCAACCAGAATAAAACAAAAGAAATTTCATCTATGATTAAAAATAAGTATGAAATAGAAGCACTTGCACATCTTACATGCATAAGCTCCACTAAGGATGAAATAAAGCAAATATTGAGGGAGCTCAAGGAAGAAGGCGTGGAAAATATTCTGGCCCTGAGGGGTGATATTCCGTTGGAAGAGGATGTTAAGGGAGATTTCAAGCATTCCTCTGACCTTGCAAGATTCATAACGGAGGGCAGCAGCTTTGATTTGGGCGGCACCTGTTATCCGGAGGGACACTATGACAGCAAAAATGTGGAGGAGGATGTAATAAATCTGAAGCATAAAATTGATGCTGGAGTAACTCATCTCACATCACAGCTTTTTTATGACAATAATGCATTTTATGAATTTATGAACCTTGTGCATAAGCATAACATCAATGTTCCCATACAGGCAGGCATAATGCCTATAACAAACAAGAGCCAGTTTGACAGGATAATTGCTCTCAGCGGAGCTAAGATATCTGATAAATATATTAAAATAATGGATAGATTCCAGCATGACAAGGATGCTATGGCTGATGCAGGAATTGCGTGTGCAACAGAGCAGATAATTGATTTAATGTCAAATGGTGTGGAGGGAGTACATCTTTACACCATGAACAATCCTTATGTTGCCAGGAAGGTGCACAGCAACCTTATTTCTATGATTCATGCTATAAACAGAGAATAGTATAAGCGAAATTATAAATAACTGAGAGGTCAGTATGAATTTCAAAGAATTTATGAAAAAAAATATAGTTATATTTGACGGAGCAATGGGTACTCAGCTTCAGAAAAAGGGACTGAGACTGGGAGAGGTTCCCGAGGCCCTGAATATTACGGACAGAAACAACATAGCTGAAATTCACAGAGAATACATAGACGCAGGAGCGAGGGTCATTACCACCAACACATTCGGAGCAAATGAATTAAAGCTTGAGCGTACAAATTGTACAGTGGAAGAAATAATCCATGGAGCTGTAATGGCAGCAAAGGATGCAGCTCATGTGTGCAATTCGAATAATGTGTACATAGCTCTCGACATCGGGCCCATAGGAGAGCTTTTAGAACCTATGGGGAATCTTACATTTGACAGTGCATATGAAATATTCAAGCGCCAGATTATGCAGGGAGTAAAGTCGGGCGTGGATTTGATACTTATTGAAACAATGACCGATTTGTATGAAATGAAGGCAGCGGTGCTTGCGGCAAAAGAAAATTCAGACATTCCCGTTATTGCCACCATGTCCTTTGAAAAGGACCACAGAACATTTACAGGGTGCCTGCCAAGCAGCATGGCCTTGACATTAGAGGGACTGGGCGTTGACGCTCTGGGTATAAACTGCTCTCTTGGACCAAAGGAAATAAAACCAATTCTCAAAGAGCTACTGCAGTGGACGAATATACCGGTGCTCGTTCAGGCAAATGCCGGGCTTCCGGTAGTGAAGGACGGAGAAACATATTATAACGTAACACCTTCTGAATTTGCCGACGAAGTGCTGGAATTCACAAAGCTTGGCGTAAGCCTTGTAGGAGGGTGCTGCGGAACAAATCCGGAATATATAAAAGAAGTAACTGAAAGAGTAAAAAACTTAATACCTGCGGAAACAAAGAGAAAAAAACTTACAGCACTTTGTACTCCCACAAATACAGTTATTGTGGACGGAGTGAAGGTAATAGGAGAAAGAATTAATCCTACGGGAAAGAAGCTGCTCAAGGAAGCTCTCAAAAATAATGATATGGACTACATCTTAAAGCAAGGAGTATCCCAGGTAGAGGCCGGAGCCGAAATACTGGATGTCAATGTGGGACTTCGTGAAATTGACCAGAAGGAGACCATGGCAAAATTGGTGAAGGCACTTCAGACGGTAACAGATGCTCCGCTGCAGATTGATTCATCGGAGCCGGAGGTTATTGAGGCAGGTCTGAGATACTACAACGGAAAAGCTATAGTAAACTCTGTAAACGGTGAGGAAAAGGTGCTTGAAAGCATACTACCCATAGTGAAAAAATATGGAGCGGCAGTCGTTGGTCTTACTCTTGATGAAAGAGGAATTCCCGACAATGCTGCAGACAGATATGAAATTGCTGAAAAAATAGTTAAAAAGGCCGAGAGCTTTGGAATAAGCAGGGAAGACGTATATATCGATGCCCTAACACTCACATGCTCCGCACAGCAGAAGGAAGTTGCAGAAACAATAAAAACACTGGAGATGGTTAAAAAAGGTCTCGGTGCGAAGACTGTGCTTGGAGTATCCAACATATCCTTTGGCATGCCAAACAGAGGGCTCATAAATGAAACCTTCCTTGCTATCGCCATGGCGGCAGGTCTGGATTTGCCCATTATCAATCCCAATGATGCCGCGATGATGGATAAGGTGTATGCCTTCAATGTCCTGTACAACCACGATAAGGGTTCAAAGGAGTATATAAAGAGGTACGGAGAAAATTCTGAAATTAAATCATCAGAAGCTCCAAAAAAAGAAGACAAAGAAGGTATAAACCTCAAGGAGCTTGTGATAAAAGGACTCAGGGACAATGCCGCATCTACAACCAGAGAACTGTTAAAGAGCAGGGATGAGCTGTACATAGTCAATGAATATTTAATTCCAGCCCTTGACAAGGTTGGAGATGATTTTGAAAAGGGGATTATTTTCCTACCTCAGCTCATACAATCCGCAGAAACAGTAAAGTCATCATTTGATGTGCTTAAGGAAAGCCTCAAGGGAAAAGAAAACAGCGGTATCAGCAGCGGGAAAATAATACTTGCTACCGTAAAAGGCGATATACACGATATAGGTAAAAATATAGTAAAGGTAATACTTGAAAATTACAATTACGAAATAATAGACCTTGGCAAGGATGTTTCGGTGGAATCCATAGTGCAGGAGGCAGCTAAATATGATGAGCCAATCATTGTAGGCCTGAGCGCACTCATGACCACAACCATGAAAAGCATGGAGGAAACAATAAAACAGCTGCGTCAAAAAGGGATAAGGTGTACAATAGTAGTTGGCGGTGCAGTGCTTACTCCCGAATATGCAAGGAACATGGGAGCGGACTACTATGCCAAGGATGCAAAGGAAGCAGTGGAAATAGCAAAGAAAGTGTTCAGAAATTAGAGGTGCATATGGATTTCAAAACTTGGATGGATGAAAAAATAAAGAATGTGGAAGGTTATTTGTGCAGCGCAGCAGGTGCAAAGGATAACCCCCAGATGCTGATTTATGAAGCAATGAACTACAGCCTGCTTTCAGGCGGAAAAAGACTGAGACCTGTGCTGCTGCTGGCAGCATACGAACTGTTCCGAAATGATGAGGATACAGCGCTGCCCTTTGCATGTGCAATGGAAATGATTCATACATACTCATTGATTCATGATGATTTGCCTGCAATGGACAATGACGACTACAGGAGAGGCAGGCCCTCAAATCACAAAAAATTTGGAGAGGCTGCGGCAATTTTAGCTGGTGACGGCCTTTTGAACAAGGCATTTGAAACAGGGCTTAGCGCGGCTATAAGTGGCGGAACAGATTATGTGAAAGCATTGAGAGCTCTACATGAAATTGCTAAATCTTCGGGTTCGGAAGGAATGATAGGCGGACAGGTGGTGGATATGTTCGGTCACGAGAAAATTTCCGACCTTGAGGATTTAAAATATATGTACTCTCTGAAAACCGGGGCAATAATAAAAAGCAGCGTTGCAGCCGGAGCCATGCTTGGCGGTGCAAATGATGAACAGGTTGCCGCCCTTGAGGAATTTGCTGAAAAAATCGGTCTGGCGTTCCAAATCGAGGACGACATACTTGATGTCACAGGCACGCTTGAAAAACTCGGTAAGGAAACAGGAAGCGATGCCGCAAATCACAAGACTACGTATCTTACATATGTTTCTGTTGAAGAAGCACGTAGACAGGCAGAAACCCTCACGGATGAAGCAATAAAAAGATTGAATATATTCGGAGAAAAGGCATTTTATCTTAAAGAGCTTGCCAGGTATCTTACTTCAAGAGACCATTGACAGAATGTGAGAATATGAAAAGAGATTCAAGCGCCGGCAAAATGATAACATTTTGACTGGTGAGAGAATCTCTTTTATTTACTTCAAATATTCAACTACTTCATCCACGTTTCCAGCACCCATAGTAATTACGGTGTCACCATCTGCGGCAAGTGTCCTGATTATTTCCGCTGCAGCTTCAAAGGATTCTGCATATTTTCCATCTCTGCCATAGCTATTTTTCATAATACCAATAACATCCTTGGAGCTGACCTCACCCATATCCTTTTCTCTTGCTGCATATATATCAAGCAGAATTACTTCATCGGAATGAGTCAATGCTTCAGCAAATTCGTTGAGCAGCTTTTTGGTGCGTGTGTACGTATGAGGCTGGAAAACCGTAATAACTTTGCCTTCCGTATAAGATTTTGCTGTTTTCAAGGTAGCTTTCATTTCAGAAGGATGATGTGCATAATCGTCAATTATGGAAGCTCCGTTGACAGTGCCTTTGTATTCATATCTTCTGTGAGTGCCTTTGAAATCATGCAGACCGTTTTTAACCGTGCCGGCATTAACACCAAGAGCTAAACATGCTGCCGCTGCTGCAAGAGAATTTGATATGTTGTGTTCCCCAAATACCATCAGATTAATATCTGCAACCTTTTGACCTCTGTTCATGAGCGTATACGATGGTGCAGGAAACAGGCTGATATTCTCAGGATAGTAGTCTGCGCTGCTATCAGTACCAAAGGTTATAACGCTGCATTTTAAATTTTTAAATAGCTCAGCATGCTTTACATTAACTATCAGATATCCGTCTGCAGGAATTTTTTCAGCATACTCCACAAATGCGCTTTCAATATCCTTTATATCTTTGTAGTAATCAAGGTGGTCCTCTTCAATATTGAGTATGACCTCCATTGTTGGATTAAATTTAAGAAAATTTCTTTTATATTCGCATGCTTCCGTAAGCAGCAGATCATTGGAGCCTAAAAGCATATTACCTCCCAATGAATCCATTTCGCCGCCTAAAAATATAGTGGGCTGCATGTCTGTTTCTATTAAAACTGAGGAAAGCATACCGGTTGTGGTAGTCTTGCCGTGAGTGCCTGAAACACAGATTGCGTGCTCGTAATTTTTCATTAAAAGGCCAAGGAATTCCGCTCTGTCCATTATGTTCAAATTCAACTCCTGCGCTCTTAAAAGCTCGGGATTGTCATTTGATATGGCAGATGTGTACACCACCAGGTCAATATCGTCAGTTATATTTTTGCTTTCATGATTTATATGTATTTCGGCACCCAATTTTTTCAGCTTCTCCACCATGTGTGAGCAGCTTCTGTCAGAGCCAGAAACTCTCACGCCCTCATCAATCATCACTTCTGCCAGTGCGCTCATGCTTATTCCGCCTATACCGATAAAATATATATGATTATATTTTTGCATCTTATACTCCTCAAATATTTCTTTGCTATATTCATATGAATAAATCATGACATTATAACACATAAATGTGAAGCATTCAATAATTTTGTGGAGGTTAACCTGTTCAAAAACATGGAAATGTGCACAAGTGCGCGAGAATAGGGATTGATACCCTGTGCAACCAATGATTTTTGCTATATAGATATAGAAAGAGATATAATGTAATGAGTTTTCTACTAAAAGTTAGGGGCTTAAGATAATACTAATATTATAAAATAAAAATCAAGCTATTCAGAGCCTGATTTCTTCTTCCTGATATTTTCAGCAATTGTATGTATGTCGCCCATAAACCTTACTCCTATGTACAGAATGACAAGGAAGAATAATACTCTCAGAATCGATTGAATAACACTCATAATTTCCTCCGATTGTTTTTATTTATTATACAGGGATTTAGTATATAAGTAAAGAAAACTGGTATTACGTATTTTAGACTACTATTAATTTCCATGAGCACAGAATCCCCATTCTTCATAATACTGCGTTTCGTTTCTTTCATAAAGCGAGACACAATAATTGCATTAAAACATGATATTTTTATATTTATAAAGTCCTTCAAGCTTTGAGTCTTTGTCTTTATCCCTCGTTAACAGAAATAACATATACCGCCTCCCATTTCTGCAATTCCAATTTACTGCAAATTGAAAATATTAATATGTAATTAATGCCATTATACAATATTTCTCACATTCAGACAATAATTGAAATAGCAGAACAGCATGGAGCATAATTTTGTTGCATATGCGGCGGAAATACTGCTATAATTCTTTCATTACATTTAGTATTTAAAATGGAGAAGGTATGAAAAGTTATTTTAAAAAGACAGTTCAGAATATTGCCGTATTCTTGCTTGTTCTGATAGCGTTGAAAAATCTGCTTGCGGCTCTGCCGTTTAAATTTGCCGAAAGGTATATGCATTTTTACACGAATATGCTTAATCCGCATGCATTGCAGTTTCATCATGTTTTCTCATTCCTCATTGGTGCCATCATGCTTATTTTGGCTCACAAGCTGTATAAAAGAGTGCGAATGGCATGGTTTATACAAATAGTAATGCTGAGCATAACCATAGTGTTTCAGTTTGTCAGGTATCACATGTTCACATTGCCTGTTTTATCAATAGAAATGTTTGTTTTGGCTGTGCTTTTATACTATCACAGAGATTTCAGCAGAAGGGCAGACAGGATAACGGTTAAAAAGGCATTGGCATTGATTGGATTTTCTTTTCTTTTGGTGCTTTTTAATGCCAGCGTCGGAATATTTATTATGAAGGAGCACATACGGAATATACACGATATTTATGATGCTCTGGAGTATTCTGTCAAGCTGCTTGTTTTTATGGATACTGATTTCATAACTTTTTCCGGAAGAATAGGAGTGCTCTATACTGATTCTCTTATTCTGATAAACTGGATTTGTATTGTTACATCGGTGCTTTTGATTTTAAAGCCGATTGTTTATAATCCGGTTGCAACTAAGCATGATAAGGAAGTTGTAAGGCGGATTGTTTTGAATTCAGGTCAAAATCCCATGGCATATCTGTCTTTGGAAAATTATAAGAAATATCTTTTCGGTAAAAGCATAGAGGGCGTTTGCTCGTACCAGGTTGTAAATAACGTATTCGTTATATGCGGAGATATGATATGCGCTGAACAGGACGGATTTATATTTTTAAACGAAATACTTGAATTTTGCCATGAAAATGCATATGAAATTTTATTTTTAAATATAACGGAGCATTTTGCCGAGCTTTATAAAATAGCCGGCTTCGGAGTAATTAAGTATGGAGAGGATGCATGCTTCAGGCTGTCTGAATATAATCTTGCCGGAGGAAGTGTTGCCAAGGTTCGTGCGGCAATTAACCACGCAAACAAAGCGGGGATAGCGGTAAATGAATACAAGCCGCTGAAGGGAAGAGACAGCAATATTGAGCAGCAGATTTCGGATATTTCAACAGAGTGGCTGGAGCACAAAAATTCGGATGAGCTTGGCTTTATGATAGGCGGTGTGGGGCTTGACAACCCTATGGACAGAAGATATTTTTACGCTTCTGATATGGATGGGAAGATGCTTGGATTTGTTGTATTTCTCCCGTATCTCTCAGGTAATGGATATCTTGCGGATGTTACGAGGCGAAGAAATGACGCTCCCCAAGGGGTGTTGGAGAAAATAACATATGATGCGTTTATGCTTATGAAGGAAGAAGGCGTTGAATGGGGAAACCTGGGGCTTTCTCCTCTTTACAACATCAATGACGGAGATAGAGCCACCTTCACAGAAAGACTTTTCAGCTATGTGTATGAAAACATGAATAACAGCTATGATTTCAAGGCCCTTCATCATGCGAAGGAGAAATACGCACCAACAGAATGGCAGCCGAGATATCTGGCATACAGTCCGCGGCCGTTTTCTCCAAACCTGGCATATGCAATAGTGAGAGTTCAGGCGGGCAAAAATATAGCCAAAATGGTTATATCAGAATTTAAGCGGAGGAAGGAATGATGCTGTGATATTTTTAGAATTGAGGGCATCATTAATTTCTTGATTTTTCATTTCTGCAAATGTATAATTAGAGCTGTTGATGATAACGGGCCGCAGTGGCCATTATGATAAAAGGATGTATTATGAAACTAACGGTTAACAATTTAAAGGATACGGAGCAGGTTGGAAAGATTATAGCGCACTGCCTTGAAGCGGGGACAGTGCTTTGCCTTGACGGTGATTTAGGTGTTGGCAAGACGGCAATTACTCAGTTCATAGCACGTGAATTCGGGGTGAAGGACTATATAACCAGCCCAACATTTACAATTATAAAGGAATATGAAGGCAGACTGCCTTTTTACCACATGGATGTGTATAGGATAGATTCTGAAGAAGACATGTATGATCTGGGCTATGAGGAATATATTTATTCCGAAGGTGTAACAATCATTGAATGGTCGAATAAAATTGAAGATATACTTCCTGATGAAAGAATAAATATTGAAATACAGAGGCTTAATGATACAAGCCGAATTATGACTATTGACGGCAGGGGAAGGGTCTTTGAAAAAATAGCAGAGGAGCTTAAAAATTATGAAAGTACTGGCAATTGAATCGTCATCTATAACGGCATCCTGTGCTGTATCGGACAATGAAAAGCTTCTCGGAGAATATACGCTGAATCATAAAAAAACTCACTCGGAAAAGCTCATGCCTCTGATAGAAAGCCTGATGACAGACTTGAATATCAGTATACAGGATATAGATGTAATTGCGATTTCCGAAGGACCGGGCTCATATACAGGGCTGAGAATAGGCGCTGCCATTGCTAAAAGTATGGCTTATGCAGTCAATATACCCATTGTAAATGTACCTACCATGAAATCCATGGCAGGTAATGTGCTTGATTTGAATAAATTGATTGTGCCCGTTATGGATGCGGGAGCAGGAAGAATTTACAGCGGAATTTACAGATGGGAAAACCAGGAGCTTATTACTGTGGTGGAGCAATTCCCGTGCAATATTCATGAGCTTACCGACATGCTGAATGAATATGAGGAGCCGGTAATTTTTAACGGTGACGGCTCTGTTAACTACAGAAGTGTAATAGAAGAGAAATTTAAGGGAAAGATGCATTTCGCACCTGAAAGATTTAATTATTTATCTGCTTCAACTCTTGTCTACATAGGCTGGAGCATGGCATTAAAGGGAGAATTGATTAAGGCTTCTGATTTCAGACCTCAATATTTGAGGTTGTCACAGGCGGAACGCAATAGGAAGTAAGGAGGAGTT
>DNNV01000347.1 GCA_003497505.1 Clostridiales bacterium
TATTGTTATTTGGCCTGATGGGGTTTATTGATGATTATATCAAGGTTAAGAAAAAGAGGGATGGTGTAACCCCGAAGGAAAAGTTAGTTGGTCTTGTAATTATAGGAGCGATTACAACTGTATATTTAATTGTTTCCGGATGGATAGATACTCAGATTATGTTCCCGTTTATAAGTACTTCCATAGAAATCAATATGTATCTGTATGGTGCTTTGATGGTTTTTCTGATTGTTTTATCAAGCAATAGTGTCAATATTACAGACGGAGTCGATGGGCTTGCGTTGGGCATATGTTCTATAGTCTTTGCCTTCATCGGAATGGCCGCATATCAATTGAGGGTGAATGATGTGCTGTTCGGAGCTATAATTATGGAAGGAGCTTGTCTTGGTACTCTGTTTTACAACAGATATCCTGCTAAAATTTTCATGGGAGACACAGGCTCTCTTCTTTTAGGTGGGACAATTGCGGTATTTTTGATTGAATTGAACATACCACTATGGATTATTCTTGTACTTTGTGTTTGTATTTTTGAAACAATCAGCGTGATAATACAGTTATTTTCATTGAGATACTTTAATAAGAGGGTATTCAAGATAGCGCCTTTCCATCACCATCTGGAAAAGGTCGGGTGGAAGGAAAATACCATTACATTGACATTTTGCATTATTACCCTTGCGGCATGTATTATTGCATATATGGGCTTGATGGCATAAGATGAAGAATAGTATGTACAGGAGGTACTTATGATAAAAGCGGGAATTATCGGTGCGACCGGATATGCGGGGCAGGAATTAATAAGGCTGCTATACGGTCATCCCGAAGTAAAAATAACTAAAATTATATCGGAGACATATATCGATAACAGATATTCTTATGTATACCGGAATTTTACTGGTTTTAGCCAAGAGAGCTGTTTAGCTCTTGATTATGAAACTATTGCCGACGGTATCGATGTGCTGTTCACATCACTGCCCTATGGTATCTTGATGGAGAAGCTTAACGATGACATATTAAACAACGTAAAGGTTATTGATCTCGGAGTGGACTATCGTTTAATGAACAGCTTGGAGTATAAGCAGTATTATGGCAAGGATCATAAATCCATTAATCTTTCTTCCCGATTTACATATGGGCTTTGCGAGTGGAATGAAAATGAGATACAAGATGCAGAAAACATTGCTAATCCGGGATGCTTCGCAACAGCAATACAGCTTGCACTGCTGCCGCTTATTAAAGAAAAAATAATTTCGACCGAGGTGACGATTGACGGGAAATGTGCGTTGTCAGGCTCGGGCAGGACCCTTACGCTTGGAACTCACTTTGCGGAGGCGAACGAATCGGTGAAGCCTTACAAAATTACGAATCATCCACACAAAATAGAGGCTCGAAAAGCAATTGAGTATTTTACACATGAACAAGTAAAGCTAACCTTTGTACCTCATATTGTTCCTATGCAGAGGGGCATGCTCGTTACCTGCTATACCAAGCCTGCAATGAAAGTTGACTACAATTTTATCAGAAACATATACGAAAAGTATTATCATTACAAGCAGTTTGTTCAAATATTGGATCGCGGCATGTATGTGGAGACAAAATGGGTCAGAAATTCAAATATGTGCCATATAAATTTTGAGGTTGATGAGCAGGATAATTCATTAATTATATTTGCGGCAATTGATAATTTAATAAAGGGAGCGGCAGGACAGGCCATACAAAACCTGAATATAATGAATGGGTTCCCTCAAGGTACGGCAATTGATTATGTCCCCACATGTATTTAATTTCCGTTCACCCTGTAACTCACAACCTGATATACCTCTGCCTAAGATACAACAAGAGCGAGAATAAATATGACCATATGAAAGAGTGATTAAATCTGCTCAATTTCATATGGTCAATTATTTTTTTAATTATTCATGTATATCTAATTTAACCCTCAATTTTTCAAGCATATCCTTTGTCATTGAATTCAGGTCGTACTCTGGATTCCAGTCCCATTCTTCACGGGCGGCGGAATCATCCAGCGAGTTTGGCCACGAATCGGCTATTTCCTGTCTTATAGGATCTACGTCATAATTAAGTTCAAACTCCGGTATGAATTTTCTTATGGATGTAGCCAGCATTTCAGGGTCGAAGCTCATTGCGGTAACATTAAATGCATTTCTGTGCTTCAGTCTCGTTGGGTCTGCCTCAATTAAATCAATGATTGCTCTTAGTGCGTCCGGCATGTACATCATATCCATGTAGGTCCCATTTTGGATAAAGCTGGTGTATTTCCTGGTTTTTATAGCTTCATAATATATATGTACTGCATAGTCTGTTGTTCCGCCTCCGGGAAGAGTCTTGTATGAAACGAGCCCGGGGAAGCGAACTCCTCTCGCATCTACCCCAAATTTTTTAAAGTAGTAATCACATAATAATTCGCCAGATGCCTTGGTTACTCCGTACATTGTAGAAGGCCTCTGAATCGTATCCTGCGGTGTCTTGTCCTTGGGAGTTGAAGGTCCGAAGGCTGCAATGGACGAAGGAGTGAATACCATGCAGTTTTTTTCTTTGGCTGTTTCGAGGACGTTATAGAGTCCGTTCATATTTACGTTCCAGCATTGCTGGGGATCTTTTTCACCTGTGGCCGAAAGAATTGCCGCTAGGTTTACTATGGTGTTTATTTTGTATTTGTCTACTGTAGCTGCCAATGATGCCGGATCATTTACATCAACTGTTTCGAACGGACCTGATGCAATAAGCTGCTCATGTCCTTCCTTTATCCTTCTGTTGCTTGCCACAACATTGTCTGAACCGTAAATTCTGCGCATTTCTGTCGTTAATTCGGAGCCTATCTGACCTAATGCCCCAGTAATTAAGATTTTTCTCACAATACACCTCCACTTTCATTGCTGAATTGATGCTTTGTTCACATTATATCATAAAATCTTCTGAAACAAAAGTATTTACCGCATGACAGAGTAATGCAAAATACCATATTTATAGTTATACAAGAGGATGTTTTGGGTAATCTTTTATAATTT
>DNNV01000315.1:0-787 GCA_003497505.1 Clostridiales bacterium
TTCGTATATATCCCAGATATGGTGGGAAGTCTCTACCAAAAACCTTAAATTTTTGACTATGAAGTTGGATTAATATATAACTTTCCAGCTTTTATGTATGTATAATTGTAGGGGGAGTTTATTTTTTTTTACCCTTTAATCGGTATGTGAACAAAAACTGGAGGAATAATAAATGGGAAAAATTATCAAAACCGGCTACACTTTCGATGACCTTCTGCTTGTACCCAACAGATCCGAAGTACTTCCGAGGGAAGTCTCATTAAAGACCAACCTTACAAGGAAGATAAAATTAAACGTTCCTCTTGTTTCAGCATCCATGGATACCGTGACTGAATCCACCATGGCCATAGCAATGGCAAGGGAAGGCGGTATAGGAATCATACACAAGAACATGTCCATTGAAGCTCAGGCGATGGAAGTGGATAGGGTAAAAAGACAGGAAAACGGAGTTATTACAGATCCTTTCTCACTTTCTCCTGATAATTCTGTAAGGGAAGCCGATGAACTCATGGCAAAATACAGGATATCCGGTGTTCCCATAACTGTTGACGGAAAACTCGTGGGTATTATTACAAACAGGGATCTTGTATTTGAAAATGACTTTTCCCAGCCTATAAAAAACCTCATGACTTCAGAAAACCTCATCACAGGTAAAGTCGGAACTACTCTTGAAGAAGCAAAGGAAATCCTTAAAAAGCACAAGATTGAAAAGCTTCCACTGGTTGATGATGATAACAACTTAAAAGGTCTTATTACAATAAAGGATATTGAAAAGATAAGAAAATTC
>DNNV01000315.1:878-9300 GCA_003497505.1 Clostridiales bacterium
ATTGAAAAGATAAGAAAATTCCCCGCTGCAGCAAAGGATGACAGGGGAAGACTTCTATGCGGAGCTGCAGTAGGTGTTACGGGCGATATGATGGAAAGGGTATCTGCACTTTATGAAGCCGGTGTGGATGTCATAACAGTCGACACTGCGCACGGCCATTCAAAGGGTGTTATGGATGCAGTTAAAAAGATAAAGAGTGTCTATCCTGACCTTCAGATAATAGCAGGAAATGTCGCAACGGCAGAAGCTGTAAAAGACCTTATAGAAGCGGGAGCTGATGCGGTAAAGGTAGGCATAGGACCCGGAGCCATCTGTACCACGAGAGTTGTGGCAGGAGTCGGTGTGCCACAGCTTACTGCAATAATGGACTGCGCTGAAATAGGACACATCCATGAAGTTCCTGTGATAGCAGACGGCGGTATCAAGTATTCAGGTGATATAGTAAAGGCACTTGCAGCAGGAGCTTCCGCATGCATGATGGGTTCAATGCTTGCAGGATGTGAAGAATCACCGGGAGAAACAGAAATATTCCAGGGAAGAAACTATAAAGTATACAGGGGAATGGGATCCCTCGGAGCCATGAACGCAGGATCAAACGACAGATACTTCCAGGAAGGGCAGAAAAAATTCGTGCCGGAAGGTGTTGAAGGAAGGGTTGCCTATAAGGGGCCTGTATCTGATACAATATTCCAGATGGTCGGAGGAATAAGGTCCGGTATGGGGTACCTTGGAGCTGAAACTATAGAAAGACTCTACAGTACAGCTCAGTTCATAGTCCAGACAAGTGCAGGCCTCAAAGAATCACACCCACACGACATCAACATCACAAAAGAAGCTCCAAACTACTCCATGGGAGGTAATTAATGGATATTAAGAACGAAATGGTCCTCGTAATAGACTTCGGGGGACAGTACAACCAGCTCATTGCAAGAAGGGTCAGGGAAGCGGGAATCTACTGCGAAATCCTTCCTTACACAGCTACTCTTGAAGAAATCAAATCCAAGAATCCTTCAGCTATAATATTTACAGGCGGACCCAATTCAGTGACTGAAGAAGGGGCACCGACAGTTGACGATGAAATATTCAATCTGGGGGTTCCGATACTTGGAATCTGCTATGGAATGCAGCTTATGGCAGTAAAACTCGGCGGAAGCGTAAAGCCGGGTGAAAAAAGAGAATACGGAAAGACAGAAATAAATATAAACAATGATTCTGAACTTATGAAGAATCTTCCTGAAAAGTCCCAGTGCTGGATGAGCCATACTTATTATGTGGACAGGATGCCTGAAGGATTCAAAGCTATAGCTGATTCAGAACACTGCCCACACGGTGCTATGGAAAACGCGGATAAAAAGCTCTATGCGGTACAGTTCCACCCTGAAGTAAACCACACACTATTCGGAAAGGAATTACTTGAAAACTTCCTTCACAATATAGCAGGCCTTGGAAGAAACTGGACAATGGCCTCCTTTGCCGAAGACAAAATAAAAGAAATCAAGGAAAAAGTCGGGGATAAAAAAGTCCTCTGTGCACTCTCAGGGGGAGTTGATTCTTCCGTTGCAGCGGTTCTTGTGCATAAAGCTGTGGGTCATCAGCTGACATGTATCTTTGTCGATCACGGACTTATGAGAAAAGATGAAGGTGACCAGGTTATGGAAACATACGGTGAAGCCTTCAATATGAATATCAAGAGAGTCAACGCGCAGGAAAGATTCCTCGGGAAACTTAAAGGTGTTTCAGATCCTGAAAAGAAGAGAAAGATAATAGGCGAAGAATTCATAAGGGTATTTGAGAAAGAAGCTGAAAAACTCGGGGAAATTGACTACTTAGTACAGGGAACCATATATCCCGATGTGGTTGAATCAGGAACTGCGACATCTGCAGTTATAAAATCCCACCACAACGTGGGAGGACTTCCCGAAGATATTAAGTTCAAGCTCCTAGAACCCTTAAGAGAACTATTCAAGGACGAAGTAAGGGCAGTGGGAGAAGAACTCGGAATACCACACCATATGGTATGGAGACAGCCCTTCCCGGGACCCGGGCTTGCAATAAGAGTCCTAGGGGAAGTAACTGAAGATAAACTGCACATAGTAAGGGAAGCGGATGCGATATTCAGGGAAGAAATAGCAAAGGCAGATCTTGAATCAGAAATATGGCAGTACTTTGCATGTCTTCCGGGCATAAGATCCGTAGGGGTAATGGGAGACGAAAGAACCTATTCAGATGCAATAGCATTAAGAGCTGTAACTTCAAAAGATGCCATGACTACAGACTGGGCAAAAATCCCATATGAAGTCCTCGACACCGTTTCAAGAAGAATCGTCAATGAAGTCCCCGGAGTAAACAGAATAATATACGATATAACCTCCAAACCACCATCAACTATAGAGTGGGAATAAGTCCCGAGAGTCTTGAAAGGTGCTTAAACACTCATCATTCTTGAGGTGCCAGTGGATTGTGATGCTGTTTTGATACTATGAAAAAGTGGCAAGCCACTGGGTCAAAAAGTGAATAATGAATTGAAAAGACTAGCTGATTTTTAGGTCAACTAGTCTTTTTTCTTGTTTTCAATTTTGATTGAGATACCTTTTTTATCTGAGAGAAGTATCTTATTTTGCATTTGCCTTAGCTTGAAAAGCTGAGTACTTTCTTCGCTCCATTTTTCTATGGGTAAGCCATCAATGGTATCGCCTTCTTTTGCACTTGCTTTGGCTTTTGAAATAATATCTTTAAGGTCAGCCCATTCGCTTAAAAGGCGGTTAAGTCTAAAGTCATCAAAACGAAGCGTTACTTCCCCAGAACGATAGGTTCCATCTTCTCCACGCTCACCAGTAAACTCAACAGTGCTATGCTCATCTAGAATAAATAACAGTGCTGCTACATCACCAACAGTCTCAATATCAAAGTCATAAAAAACGCTAACATTGATACCCAGACCATTTGCGATTTTTATTAATTGGTCTTGTTTTGGGTTTCTGATTCCTAATTCGTATTTACGAATCGTTGCACTATAAATTCCCGAGAGTTCACCAAGCTGATCTTGGGTCAAACCTCGGAGCTCACGATATAAACGAATCTTTTCGCCAATTTCCATGTTCACACCTCCTTTTGACCAGCATAACACATGAAATAGAAAAAAGAAACAAAAATATTCACAAATAGGACTTGACACAAGCACAAATGTGACTTATTATATGAATAGTCACAAATGTGAATGTAGCCACCTATATTTTTTTAATCAACGACAGTCACAAAAGTGAACTTGAAATACAGGAGGTATTACATGAAAGAACTAGCACAAAAGGCTCAACTAACGGTCGAAGATGTTCAGTTACTGCTTGGTGTTTCACAATCCCATGCCTACAAGGTGATTCGGGAATTGAACAAAGAACTAACTGACAAAGGATTCTATGTTGTTAGAGGTAAAGTAAGCCAGAAATTCTTTAATGAGAAGTTCTATGGAATTAACAGATGGGAGGGTTAAGATGGGAGCTTACAAAGATAAGGAAAGAAATACTTGGTATGCGTCATTCTATTACAGAGATTGGAATGGGGAAAACAAGAAGAAAACGAAAAGAGGGTTTGCCACGAAAAAAGAGGCTTTAGAGTTTGAAAGTGAATTTATTATGATGCGAAGTAGTAGCGTCAATATTCCTTTAAGTATTTTCTTTAAGATGTATGAGCAAGATAAAAAACCAAGGATAAAACTCAATACATGGCTCACAAAAGAAAATATTGTCAATACTCATATCCTGCCGTATTTTGGCGACATCAAAGTTAATGAAATCACCCCAAGAGACATTGTAGCATGGCAAAACGAGCTTCTAAAGATAAAGGACGATGTTGGTAACAGCTACTCTAAAACTTATCTGAGAACCATCAATTCGCAATTCAGTTCACTATTCAATCACGCAGTTAGATTTTATGGATTAAAAGAAAATCCCATCCATAAAGCTGGCAGTATAGGAAAAAAACACGCTGATGAAACAAATATCTGGACTAGAGAAGAATTTGAAAAATTCATTGAAACACAAAAATCAGATTCGATGGCAGAGGTTGGTTTTCTTATCTTGTACTGGGGAGGGCTAAGAATTGGCGAGCTACTTGCAGTTACAAAAGAAGATTTTGATTTTGAAAATAATAGTGTGACGATCAGTAAATCATATCAAAGGCTTCAAGGAGAGGATTATATTACAGATCCAAGAACTGAGATGAGCAATCGCATTGTCTATTTGCCACAGCCTGTGATGGACACGATTGAATTGTATATCGATTCTCGTCATGGTTACGAAAGCAATGATCGACTGTTTGATAAAACGAAGTCTTATTTCAATCATCGTTTAAAAAAGGGAACCGCTAAAGTTGGAAACAAAGAAATTAGAATACATGACTTGCGTCATAGCCATGTCAGTTTGCTATTTGAAATGGGTTTTTCTCCAGTTGATATAGCGAGCCGAATGGGGCATGAAAACATCAATATTACTATGAGATACGCTCATATGATGCCTTCGAAACAACAAGATATGGCAAGTTCGATGGCAAAACTATTTGGAGATGATGAAGATGTTTAGATCTAAGGGGAGAATAGAAAACGAAAAGAAAGTTCGAGCAAAAATTTTAAACGGGCACAAAAAAACAGAAAAAAAGAGAGTTAGAAATAAGACTGTATCATTCAGGTTGTCTGAAGAAGAGAATAAACTGCTGGATGATTTGATTGCTAGTAGTGGGTTGTTAAAACAAGATTATATTCTAGAAGCTTTGCTAGAACATGAAGTGACTTATTTTGGAAGTCCTAAAATGGCAACTGGCTTATCATTAAAATTAGACGAATTACTTTCAAAGATAGAAACATTAAAGGTTGAACCAAATCTTTTGGAAGAACTAATCTACATCGAAAAAATTTGCAACTTATATTTATCAATAAAAAACGCCCCCAATCCAAAGGATTGAAGGCAAGATGGAAGTACACTTGGTAAACCATCCCTAGACAAGATAAGTTTACCAGCTTGTACCTCCGTTATCAATAAAAACAGGAGGAAAAACAATGAAAGAAATTTTAATAAATCAATATAAAGAAAATATCCCGAGAGAATTACAAGACTGTCCTCAATGGATTCTCTTTCAAAAAGTCCCACGTACAAACCGATATGGCGAAATAAAATTCGCTAAAATTCCAACGAGTCCATTAACTCTTTCTTCTACTGATTGGAATAGCAAAAAGATGTGGACGAGCTTTGAAGTGGCACTCTATGTGCTAGTCAATTCAAAAGCTGATGGTCTGGCATTTGTGCTTTCAAGTGGTGACCCATTTGTCTGTATTGACCTAGACCATTGCATTGAGAATGATTCCCTAAGCCTACCAGCAAAAGCGATTGTAGAAACCTTTACAGGAAGCTATATGGAGCTTTCTCAGTCCAAGCAAGGCATTCATATCTTTTGTAAAGGGCAAGTGCCAGGTAACCTAAATAGCCAAGTGAATGGCGTTGAAATCTATCAAGGGAACCATTGCATTGCCATGACTGGTGATGTCGATTCAAAGCACTTAAAAGGCTCAGAAACGTTAATCGATTATGATAAGGAACTGAATCAACTGTACCAAGATTATACCCCTAGAATTCAAACTAGAGCGTTCTCAGAGGCACCAACTAGCACAGAAGAGTTGCCAGATAGTAGCACCATCATTGATACCATGTGTCGCTTTAACCAACGAGCAAGAGAACTCTTTTATGGTTCCAATTTAAGTGGTGATTGGAGCAAAGATGACTTTTCCCTACTCTTGTTATTACGAAGCTTTACCCATGGCAATAGCGAGCTTATGGAGTCCATCTTCTTACAGTCGGCTCTTAGCAGACTAGGAGAAAATAGCAAACGAAGGAATGAGGAATCCTACCTAAAATACCTAAGAGGTAGTATTCAAAAAGCAAATCAAATCGGCCATCAAAACTTCTGGGATTACCAGTTTATAAAGTCGCCACGAAGGGAGCTGAGCCGATGAAATCTTATACCATAGAAACAGCCTTTGACGTTGGTGATAAGTTCATTGTTGATAATCTGATTGCTAGAAAAAGTATTACCTTAATCGTTGCTTCACCTAAAAAAGGCAAAACGGCTTTAGGTCTCAATCTTGGTCTTTGCATTCATGAAGGTGTCAATTTTCTAGAACAGACAGTTAAGAAAACCAAAGTTGTTTATTACTGCAATGAGCTCTCTGGAAGCCTAATTCAAGAGCGAGTCAAAAAACTAGACATCCCTTGTTCAGCTGATATGAAGTTCTATGAAGGAACCAGTTACATTGACTTTGAAACCTTTGAATCCATTATAAAAAACGATACACAGGAAGGCTATGAAGTCTTTGTTGTTGATACTTTTTCCAAGATTAAGTATGACCGAAAATATAACGCCAACGACTACAGTGACACCTATGAAATCATGGCAAAGTATTATGAGCTGATTGAAAAATATGGCTGTACTTTCATCATGATGTATCACACTAAGAAAGATTCCAGTGTGAAAAGTGTCAGTGAAAAAGTGATTGGTTCTCAGGCATTATCTGGTTCAGTTGATACCATCATCGCCATTGATAAACCATCTGAGTTTGATACTGAGTTTAAGCTGGATGTCACAAGCCGGTTGTTCGAATCAAAAGCCTACCAGGTCAAAATCAATCCCGAAAGAAAGATTCTGGAACTGGATCAAATAGACCCAATTGAATCCCTTGAACCATCTATCCAAAGACTAGTGCAGGCAATGCCTAAAATCCAAGAATTTGAGGGAACAATTGTGGATATCTGTTCCAAAATAAAGCTTGATATTGAAAGTCCTCAGCAGTTTGGTAGAACAATTCAAAGGAATAAAAATGTTCTAATGAAAAATGGCATTACTGTTTCTATGAAGCGAGGAAAGCGAAATAGAATCTACACGATAAAGTATCTTCCAGAAGATGTTGTCTACTAGTTACCGCTCATACCGCTCATACCGCTCGATGTTCTCCTATACCGATATTATTGAGCGCCTTGAGCGGTCGAGCGGTAAATCATGAGGGAGTCCTATTTCAGGGCTCTCCTTGTGCTAGTCCTATTCAACGATAAATGAATCATATTCAGTTACTTCTACTTGATAGCAAGCATATACTTTTTGACCGCAGTCCCAAAAGTAGGCTTGAAATTTGTACCAAATTTATGAATCAGGGACACCCTGAAACCCAAAAACAAAAACATAGGAGGAAAAATATATGACCAATGAAATTAAGAGAATCAACAACCATACTGTTCACTTCATGGTGAATGAAGAAGAAATGGCAGAACTAAATAGACGTTACAATCGTTCTGGTTATAAAACCAAAAGAGAGTTTTATCTAGATTCCATCATGAAAAATCGAATCATTAGCATTGATGTAAGTGGTGAGTTTGCTAAGGAGCTTCGGGAGCTTCAATCACTAGTAAGCCGTAATGCTGCTAACATCAATCAGATTGCAAAACATGCTAACATGTCGGGCTCTATTGAAAAAATAATGATTGAAAACATGCAAGAAGTTCTACAAAAGGAAATCCAAATGCTCTTTGAGTTTCGGTCTATGGTATCGAATAATTTGATTAGTGAGATTGTCGGATAATGGCTGTTACATCAATCCATCCCATCAAAACAACACTCAAGAAAGCAATCGATTATATCTGCAATGCCGATAAAACTGCTGATGAAATCTATGTCTCTACGCACCTCTGTAGCCGTGAGTATGCCGATAAAGAATTTGAGCTGACTAGGAAACAATTTAACTCTAGAACAAAGACACTGGCTCATCATTTGATTCAATCCTTTGTACCAGGGGAAGTTAGTTTTGAAGAGGCACATCAAGTTGGTTTAGAGCTTTGTGAGTCGGTTTTAGGTGGTAAGTACGAATATGTGCTTTCCACCCATATCGACAAAGACCATATCCACAATCACATCATTTTCAACTCAGTTGATGTTGATGAAGGCAAAGTTTATCACTCCTACTACGGCTCCTATATGAACATTAGGAATCAAAGTGACAGGCTTTGTCAGGAACACAATCTCTCTGTGCTGGATTCAGAAGTACAGGCTGATATTGATATAATTGCTAAGAGAAAGTTTACTGGCTGGTATGACTGGAACACCGATAAACAAGGCTCCAACTTCAAGAGTAAACTACAAAAAGATATTGATAAGACCATCGAGAAGTCAAAAGACTGGGATGAGTTTTTAAATGCCATGAATAATCTTGGCTATGAAATTAAGTCTGGTAAATACATTGCCTTTAAACATAAGGATAAACAAAGATTCACTCGTGCTAAGACCATTGGTGATGATTATACAGAAGCAGAACTACGAAAACGCATAGAGACACCACTGGCACAAAGAACAAAGGATTTGGATTCCATTGTTGTAGAACGTCAAATTATAG
>DNNV01000332.1 GCA_003497505.1 Clostridiales bacterium
AACCTATATTTGAATTTTTTCAATATTTTTTTTACAAAATCAGCTTTTTTAGCATGATTTTTTTATCATTGAGAAAATATACGACTGCATTTCATTAATCTGCTATAAGAAAAGCAAAAAAACATCATTTCCTTTTATATTTAATTAGATTAAACTTCCTTTTTATATTTTTTTCTATCAGAGAACGGTTTTCTTCCAGTATTCCTTTCAATGCCATAACAATGAGTAAAAAATAAAGATAATTGCCCTGAATATGTATGATTGTAAGAAAGCATGTTATGAAAAACGTGTTTGTCATTATCATATACCGGCATACGGTCTTCATATCTAAAAATATTTCCATCACAGACCTGCAGATATTTCCTCCGTCAAGGGGAACCACCGGTACCATGTTGATAATTGCAAGCAATGCATTGGCGTCGGCAAATCCTGAGTGCCCTGCAATTTTAAATATTACATATAAGCATAAATTAGCAGCAGGGCCGGCAAAAAATAAAGCCAGCTTGCTTATAAATCCTATGTTTTCCAGATCAGCGTTGAGATTAAAGCCAAAGGGAGTAATTTTAACCTTATCTAACTTTATGTTCAAAATAAAAGCGGCAATCAAATGTGCCGCTTCATGGACTGCAAGAGCGATTATTATAAGCATTACCCATCATTCATTCATATCGAACAGCTTGGAAGGATTCATAGACTCGCCATTTTCCCAAACCTCTATATGGAGTAGCATATTTTCGGTATTCAGAGTTCCTATGATATCACCGCCGGAAATTTTGTCACCTTCATCTACAAAGGCTTCCGCAATTTTCCCATAAACAAACAGCTTTCCGTCATTTTCAACTATTATATAGTTCAACAGCTTTTCGTTGCTTCCTACCTTTGCCACCTTTCCGTCGGAAACAGACCGTATTGACTGAGTATTTGAGATTATATCCAAGCCGTGATTGTAATATGAAGATTCTCCTGTTTTAATTAAGCCATACTCCTGATATATCTTCCCGCTAACAGGGGCGACATATTCGGATTTCTTCTCCGGCAGTATCTTGCCCTTTATTCCGGCGAAAAACTCTTTAATGGAAAGCTTCGCTTCATCAGTCTTGATACTTTCACTCATTTTTACATCCGCTGCATTTAAAAAGTGTTTGGAAAAATCATTATTCAGCTGCTTGGTTACAATTACTGCAGCCACAAGCAATATACTGAAAATAACTTGAAATGCTAACTTTTTATTAAATTGATCTTTTCTTTTTATATTGAATCTTTTTTTTGTTATCTTATTCATATCTCCACCCCCTCCATACATATTATTAAAATGTTACAAGCTTTATTACAAAATATATGTCCTTATAAATATTTATTTTCCGTACATACATAAACATTTCTTCCATTAGGATTATGCTCCTTATATTTTAAAGCTGCTATTGTAATAACACAAAAAATTACAAAATTATGTGGAGTTATGGCAGTAAATATAATATAATTTTTAATAACGATAAAAGTTATATTAAGCAAATTTATATAACCTAACAGAACAATAATCAGAACTTGAAATGGAGAATTATTATGGATACAAATATGCTAAAAATACTGCCTTTAGAAAAAAAAGATGCGGCGTGTATCGTTAAGTGGAATGAAAACAAAACAGCTGACTTTTTAGTTCAATGGGCAGGTATTGGTTACAAATATCCTCTTTCTGAAAAGCAAATCATCGATAGAATTGAGTCTGAGACTTCATCATCAGGCTGTAGAATATATAAAATAATCCTTGATAACGATATGATAGGAACTATTGAACTCATGAGGATAGACACAGAGGCTAAGACAGCTAAAATCGGAAGATATTTGCTAAATCCCGAATTAACCGGTAATGGTTATGGCTCTGAAGCTTTAGAAAAATTCGTTTCCATTGCCTTTAACGATTTTCAACTTAAAAAGGTATGGTTGTCCGTATTCGATTTCAATAAATCTGCAATAAGATGCTACGAAAAAGTAGGTTTTAAATCCGTAAATCAGGAAATTCGTGCAAATGGATGGACAGTAATAAATATGGAAATTATAAATCCCGAAATATAATTAAGATAATGGTAAAAGCAGTATTCGACATTAGCTTGCCGAATACTGCTTTAATTATTATTTTTTATTTAATAGCATTTTAGAATTTAACAAGTAAATTTGTGAGCAATGTAACTATTGGGATTGCAATAATTGTTCTTTCAAGAAAAACAATGAATAAATGTTTTACATTTACAGGAACTCTTGATTTTAATACTATCAGACCAACTTCTGTCATGTAGATAATCTGCAGTAATGATACCGCCCCCATTATAAACCTTGTTTTCTCAATCGGGAAATTTGCTAACATTAAAGGCGGTATATACATATCAGCAAAACCAACTAAGGCTGTCGGCGCAACTTCCTTGGCCCCCTCTATTCCCATAAGGTTTATATACCAGCCGAACGGAATTGATATAATATTAAAAATTGGTGTGAATTCTACCAAAATCAATACTATAGTTCCCCACGCCATAACAATCGGTATTAAATCCAGGAACATGCTGGAATATACAAGGAGTCCAGATTTTCCAACGTCCATTAATGTTGATTCCTTAGCTCTATGCCCTGCTAAGTTAAGTCCCCATTTAATCTTGGAGATACCTTCAGGTATTTCTTCATCAATTTGCTTTCCTGAAATTTCATCATAAGTGTCAGGAAGCTTTGACAGTGGCGGAATTCTGGGTAAAATCATAGCTAAAATAATACCACCTAAGAGGCTTATCAAATAGAACACAGTGAATTTACTATCCACACCGATAAGCTTAGCAATTACGAAACAGAATGGTATGGATACGAAAGAAAAGTTCATGGAAATTGTTGCCGCTTCTCTGGCGCTGTAATATCCTGTCTCATATTGGCGTGTAGTCAGGATTGCAGCAGCATTAGATGCTCCCAGCCACGAAGTTATCAAATCTATGGCTGAACGTCCCGGAACAGTAAACAGGGGACGTACTACATTTCTTACTAAAACACCTACAAATTCCATAATACCAAAATCAGTAAGCAGCGGCATTAAAAACGCAATACAAAGTACAACAGATACCAATGTAGTTGAAACAGCCAGCATTGAGCCTCCTGTAGCACCGGATTTAATAACCTCGGGTCCAAAATTAAAATATACCATATATATTATAATTAACCCGATAAATCTGCTTGCTAAGTATATAGGTGACGGCGAAAACAATTTTCTCATATCTTCATTTTTCTGTATGAATGCCGGCTTGAATATCATATTTATTACTGTCATAATTGATGAAAAAGTAATGAATACTAATACTAATAAGCTGGCGAGGTCAAAAGTTTCAAGCTGAAGCAAGTCTGATACCCAATTAATAACTATGCCTATAGGAATAGTAAAGGATGTTCCGTATGGAATCGGTACAAGGAAAAGAAATCCTCCTATTGCAGATGCGAGTATAAATTTCATTATGCTTTTTGAATCTACAGGTTCAAGCTTTACAGTTTTAACCCCTTCAGAAGAATTTTCCGCACTTAATTGTTCATCAATATTATTGTTTTTTATTTCTTTCATCCCTAAGCTCCTTTCATTAATTAAATAAACTGATTTTTTCAATTCTGTCGAATGCTTCTTTCATCTTTTCAACATTAACAGTGCAGGCAATACGAATATAACCTTCTCCGCAAGCTCCAAAAGCATCACCCGGCAGCATTACTACATGCGCTTCTCTTAAAATCAAATCTGCAGCCTCAGCGCTTGATAGCCCTGTTCCCTTTATATTCATAAACAAATAGAAGCTTCCTTTTGGAGGATATATAACAGAAAGCTTTGGAATCCGATTAATACGCTCAGCAGCATAAAACATTCTTTTTCTGTATTCCTCAATCATAGGAGGCTGAATTTCATGACGGTTTCTCAAAGCATAAATTGCAGCTCTTTGTGAAATTGACGGCGCCGTGAAAACTACATTTTCATTAATCTGCTGTATAGTTTTTATAATGTAGTCCGGTGCAATTATATTTCCTATTCTCCATCCTGTCATAGTAAAATTCTTTGAGAAAGAGTTAAGGATGATTGTTCTTTCCTTCATGCCCGGAAGGCTGGCAAACGGCACAAATGCATTCTGGTAGCTAAAGGATGTATAAATGTCATCAGCAATTACAATCAAATCATATTTAACTGCAATTTGTGCGATTTTTTCCATAACCTCAACAGTTAAACAATTGCCGGTAGGATTGCTTGGAGAGTTAATAACCAATGCTTTTGTTCTTTCAGTTATTAAGCCTTCTAATCTCTCTATATTGATTTGAAAATCCTCTTCTTCATAAGTAGGTAATTCAACAGGAATTCCTCTTGCTAATACTACCTGTTGCGGATATGGCGTAAAATACGGAGCCTGCAAAATGACTTCATCACCATCATCAACAATTGCTTCTAAAGCTAAGTACATTCCAAGACATGCAGATGCACAGACAAATACTTCCTCATCCTTTACATCTATAGCATACTCTTCTCTGTAGTAGTTAATTATCTCCTGTCGCAATTCAGGGTCTCCGCGAAAATCAGTATATTTTGTATGTCCCGCTTTAGCATCAGCAAAAGCATTGTCTATTATTATACTGTGTGTAATTAAATCAGGATCTCCCAGACTTAAATTAATAACGTCATTAAAAGATTTTGCTATGACATCAGATTGCCCCATGGCTGTACTCTGATCTTTCCAATACCTCTTTGCAATAAATTTATGTTTCACCTTTCTTTTCCTCCATCCAATTATGATAATATTGCTTTTGCTTTATCACTTACAGCTTTGTTTACCAGATATTGTGGTGTAATGCCTCTCCCTATTGCAGCTCCTATTTGTTCTGCTGCCTTGCGCCTGCATTCGATTAGGGCCTCCTCCGAATAATAAGCTACATGCGGTGTAATAATGACATTATCAAGCTCATACAAAGAACTTTCAAATTCAGCTTCATCAATTATTACATCTACTCCCGCTGAATCTAATACGCCTTCCTTCAAAGCGCTGTACAAATCATCTTCTTTGATTATTCCTCCTCTTGAGGTGTTTATCAGGATACTGCCACTTGGCATTCTCTTAAAAAGATTAATGTCAATCATGCCCTCAGTCTTTGGCGTCAACGGTGTATGCAGTGAAATTATATTGCAGGAAGCAAATAATTCTTCCAAGCTTTCAGCTTCTTGCACTCCGTATTCCTTAAAGACAGCTTTATCCAAAAACGGATCAAAAGCCATAACCTTCATTCCAAACACTTTCATCAATTCAGCAACACGCTTTGCAATATTGCCAAAAGACACTAAACCATAAACTCTGTCCTGCAGGCGATGTATCTGACCATATTCATAAATATCATCCACATTCCAAATTTTATTTCTTGCAATCTTGTTATAAATTGTAATTTTCCTCACACAAGCCAAAGCCAGGGCAACGGTATGTAATGCAACCTCCTCAACACAATAATCAGGAACATTAGTTATACAGATTCCCATATCTGTTGCAGCATCCAAATCAATGGCATTTACGCCTATGGTCTGCGTTGCTATAATCTTGCATTTCTTCATTTGCTCTAATGTTTTTCTATCAAATTTAGTGTACACAGATATTACAGCATCTGCTTCCGGCAGTTCTTTTTCAATTGATACGATATCGTTTGCAGAAATATATTTAATTGTCAATATATGCTTTTTTCCCTCAAGAGCCTCTGCTATAATATCTTTCTCAAGCTGAATATTTCCTCCTTCATCATTAATTACTAATACCTTAATCTCCTCCATGTATATCCTCCTTTTTTCTTAAATTTAATATGAAGCAATTTTTGTGCCAATTAAAACAAGTCCAAATTGCAACATATATGTAGTTTATGTCTAAAATTGAAACAAAAAAATATTCACATATGAATATAGTATTCATATGTGAATATTAATGTTATATATTTTTCCCTTTATAAGTCTTCATTAGTATATTCTTTGATTTTTCTCGCTGCGGTTGGTTGGCTAATACCTAATTGTTTTGCCACTTCCACCGATGTTTTATGTTCTTTGGCTGCTCTTTTTATAATAGACTTCTCATATTCTTTCATCATCTCAGGAAGAGTTCCCTTTCCGCAGTCAAAACTTGAATATGTATGTTTTTGTTCATCCTTAATGCTATCCGGCAAATTATTTATTGTAATAATATCTTCATCACCCATAAGAATTAACCTTTCAATTGTATTTTCCAGTTCTCTGATATTTCCGGGCCATGGATAACTGCATAATCTTTTCACAGCAGTACCCTCTATTCTTTTTTTCATATCATATTTCAAGTTAAATTTATCCGTAAAATATTTAATCAAAACAACACAATCTTCTGTTCTTTGTCGTAAAGGGGGAATATCAATTGTTACCACGTTAATTCTATAGAATAAATCTTCTCTGAAGGTGCCTTCTTCAACCATCTTTTTCAAATCCTTGTTTGTAGCTGTAATCAACCGGAAATCAACTTCAATTTCTTTGGTATCTCCCAACGGTATTATTGTTTTCTTCTGCAGTGCCTTGAGAAGCTTTACCTGAAGCTTCAATGGAAGCTCACCTATCTCATCAAGGAATAATGTACCCTGATTAGCCGTTTGAATAAGGCCCATTTTCCCTTCATGGCTTGCTCCGGTGAATGCTCCCTTTTTATAGCCAAACAACTCACTTTCCAACAAGTTTTCAGGTATTGCACCGCAGCTTATTTCTACAAAAGGCCCTTTAGCCCTTGGACTGTTTTCGTGTAAAAATTTTGCAAATGTGGTTTTTCCCACACCCGATTCTCCTGTAAACAATACACTTACATCATATGATTTTATCTTTTTTATAATCTCAAATGTAATTTTTGCTCCTATTAAACTCGTCATATCTTGTTTTAAATAATCCTGCAAATGAGTCAATGCCTGTTGATATTCTTCTAATTTCTCAAGGAGTTTGTCCCTTTCTGTCTGCAAACTTTTAATTTCATCGCTTGGAATAGAATAGCTTACCACATATTGAATACTGCCATTGTCATTATATATGGGGACACCATTAATAATAAGATAGTCGCCCTTTTTATTTTTGTGGGACATGATAACCTTTTTTCCAGTCTCAAAGACTTTTTTGGCAACTGAAGGATTCAGAATTTTCTGTTTTTCCAATTCGGTGATGCTGCGTCCTATTACATACTTTTTCTTTACATTGTATTTTTCCTCAAACCCGTTAGTAACATATATCATCCTGCCATCCTTGTCCACTATTGCAAGATCGTCAAACATCTCATTTAATATTCGTCCGTAATTTATTTCTTTCAGTATCACATTTATCCTCTTCATTCATATAAAAAATATGAATGTCTTTCTAAAAGCTACATGAATCAGGCCATATCTTAAAAACGGCTGTGGATTAAACTTGAAAATTTTTTTATTGTATTATTAAAGGAATTTTCCATGCTGCTCAGCATGAATTCGCAATCGGCATTTTCATATGCGGCAATATCTTCAATAATGAAGT
Source organism: Clostridiales bacterium (assembly GCA_003497505.1). Taxonomy (GTDB): domain Bacteria; phylum Bacillota; class Clostridia; order Tissierellales; family Sedimentibacteraceae; genus Sedimentibacter. The sequence goes on from DNNV01000332.1 coordinate 7,541, forward strand.
TTACATCCATCTCCGTCATTTTCTTAATATCCTTTGAATTAAGCATAGTACCTCTTGATGCCTTCTTCTTGTTAAATTTATTCAATATAATATGGATATCCTTTAAATCAAACTTACGGGCAATCTGCTTATCCGCATTGATTTCCCTTATGCATGAAAAGTCATTATTGTTAACCGTTACAACAGCATTCACTTTTTCAAAGTCAACAAAGCTCATTGAAATTTTGTCTATATCGACAATAATAACGTCATATGCTCCTGAAGCTGATTCAACCAATTTTTTGAATTCTTCTATACTTACGTCATTTAATTTATCAACAATTCTTGGATACGGAAGCAGCCATAAATTTTCTTTTATTTCAATTGCCGCCTGTTCTAAGGTGCAGGTCGAGTCCATAACATCCTTAATGTCATAAATAATATCTTCATTGACATTAAGATATTCGGAGATTTTCTTCTTACCGGCGGACAGGTCCACAAGCAGCACCTTGCTGCCTGCGTCCGACAAGCTTACTCCCGTTTTAATACAAACAACCGTCTTCCCTATATCTCTTTTCTGTGATCCAACCAATACAATCTTTCCCATAAAACCTCCACAGCGGTACATTACTCCTGGCCGCTCAATGTTAAATACTCTCCTATAACTTCTCTTACGATAGGAATCGGATAACGTCCCGATCCTCCTTCAAAAAGTACGCATGCTACTGCAATCTGCGGATCATCGTAGGGAGCAAATGCCACATACCATGCAAAATCATCGTATGGCTTGCCTGTATCAGGATTTGTCCCCTGATTCTGAGCTGTTCCCGTCTTGCTTCCTACTTCAACCGGAAAATTTGCATATGGCTTTGCTGCATCATCCAGCGAAACAAGTTTCATGCCCTTCTTAACAACATCTAAATATTCATAGTTTGACAGCTCAATCGCCTCGGATTTCCTTAATGGCTTATAGTCAGTGGGCTTTCCGTCATATGTTTTTATTTCCTTGACTATGCTCACGTTCCTTCTATATCCACCGTTGGCGATAGAAGCGACGTAATTAGCCATCTGCATTGTAGTATAGGCATTGTTTCCCTGACCAATACTTATGTTTAAATTATCTCCAACATTCCAGAATGCTTGATTTAAGTATGAATATTTAATAATATCAACCAGCGGAACATTATAGTCATTTGCTCGGTCCGGAAGAAGCCTTAGGGCACTCAAACCTTCGTAAACCTCTCCTCTCGTAAGTGGTTCCTCTCTGTCCACCCAGCTTACTATTTCTTCCACGATTTCATTCTTCATACCTGCATCAATCTTAAAACCGTCTTCTAAATATTTCTCGATATTTGCTTCAAGGAACATCCTGAGATATACCCTGATGTTTATTTTCTTTCCATCAATGCTTGGAACCCCGCCTGATGCCTCCTGTGGAATATCTATCTCAATTCCGGTTTTGGAATCAAGCCCGAATCTTTTCGCCATTTCAATAATTTCTTCAGCGCTGACTTTAACAGTGTGAGGCTGGTGTGTTGCCAGATTTTCACCCAAGACCGTAGTGTAATAGTAGAAGTTGCATGAATTCATTATTGCTTCATACATGGTCTGCTTTCCATGAGAACCGCCGAACATGTTGTAAATCCAGCAGCTGAAATTTCTGTCTCCTACCTTCATAGTGCCCGCACAATAAACTGTTGTATTTGGATTTACTCCCTTTTCCAGTGCTGCCAGAGATGTAATCATTTTGAAGGTGGAGCCCGGTTGAATTGCTGAAAGCATGGCTATGTTGTAAAGCGGCCTCGGTGCAAGAGGATTTTTTGAATCACTCAGAAGGCTGTTCCAGTCCTCCTGAGATATTCCTGTGGCAAACATGTTTAAATCATATGAAGGATAATTTGCCATAGCAAGAACTTCCCCTGTTTTAACATCAAGCACAACCAGCGCTCCGGATTTCGCATTCTCATATTTGTCCTTGAACACAAAATTACCCCACTTGCTTTCAAAGGTTCCTCCGATTTGTATCTGCTCCAATCCCTTCTTCAATGCATCCTGTGCAGCTTTCTGTAGCCTTGAGTCTATGGTCAGATACAAATAGTCTCCGGGAACAGGTGCCTGACTTGAAACAGAACGTATGGTCCTGCCAACATTATTTACCTCAACCGTCTTCTTTCCCTTTTCCCCTCTTAAATAATCCTCAAACTTTTCCTCAAGTCCGGTTTTTCCTATTATATCATCGGGACTATATCCCTTTCCCACAATATAATCTTGAATTTCATAATCCTGTGCAATTTTCCCCAGATATCCTATGGCATGTGCCGCAACGTCGTCCTGAGGATAATATCTCAAGGGCTCAATTTCCACACTTATGCCGGTAAGCTCATGAGAACGCTCAGAAATCATTGCAACAGATTTTTCAGATATGCTGTAGCATATGTCCACAGGATGGTAAGAGAGATAGCTTGTTTTGTTGTATCTCTCACGGATAACCATCATATTTCTCATTTCATAGTCATTTATTTCTTCGCTTATTTCCAGCGTTTTTCTCAGCATGTTAAAAGCTTCTTCAGCTGTGTAATCCGTATGCTTATCCTTAGACTCAGGCTTCAGATTTTTTTCTACCCAGTTTTTTTTGTCTCGCACAGGGGCATATTCCCATTCTGAAATAGAGATAGAAGGATTTTCGTACTTCAACAGCTCAACCTGAGCGTAATATTTTACCGCATCGTCAGTTATCAGGTTTTTAAGCAGCTCATAGTTTTTAAATGAAAGCTGCTTTATAAAGCTGTAGGGCTCCGTATCCTGCTCCATATTGTTACGGCTTAAATATTTTTCCTTTAAGTCTGCATCTGTAAACTCAAAGCTTCCAGATCCGTTGTCCTCAACAAATTGCACGGGCAGGTCCGGATATATTTCCTTAAGCCTTTCAATGAGCATTGCTCCGGGTATAATTTTTGTTTCAGACCCGTATACCTTTTGCAGCAGGCTGTCAAGAGAATATTTCATTGTAAGCAGCACAAAATCATCCTTCGCCGATGATGACATGGTTATTTCCTCATGGTTCGCGTTAAGGGTTCTTTTTACATTTTTAAAATATTCATCCTGAACAAATGAATATTCTACCAACTTTATATTTGATTCAAGTCCCCTGGACATTATGAAATCGTAGGATAGCTTTCTTACCTTGGAATTTGAAAACAAGCCGGAAAGATACTTGTTATTTTTAACAAGCTGCTTAGCAACAACTTGCTCAGGATTTAATTTTTCATTGAAGCCATTATCTGAAAGCCATTTTTTTATTGGATCCTCTTTCGATTCAACAGTCTCCCCGCCATCTGTGGCAGTCTGGATGTCTGACGGCTGTACTGCACTATTTTCAGGAATGATGTTTGCGCCTTCATCCTTATTCTCTATTTCGGAAATATCAAAGACGAACTGATTGTTTTCAAGTCTGATGGGCAGCTCAATATCTCTCTTAAGAATGTCCAAGGCTCTTTTTTTTACATTGAACTCTTTTCCGTATATTTCCGTAGCAAAATTAAGCCATTCGTCCACATTGCTCTTAACTGCCTGAATTACTTTTTCCTCTGCTGTAACATAGGAAACAGCCTCTGTCACATCGGTTGAAACCTGACTCTCAGGACTCTCGTTTATTCTGTATGCCTTTTCTATACTCTCATCTATATAATCAAAAGTATCCAACTCTATAGGAAATTCATCTATTGGTCTTTCACCGTTATCATCAAGTATCCTGGACAGGACATATGATATGTCGTTAAATTTTTTCGGATTTATTTCATCTTTAAACATTTGCACTGTAAAGCTTGATACATTGTCTGCAAGAAGTACACCATTTCTGTCTAATATCTTACCTCTTGGCGCCTTTACAGGAATATCCTTGATTTTCTTAATATCAGCAGCAGCTCTGTATTCCTCTCCTTCCACGATGGTCAGCACCGCCATCCTGAATCCAAGCACACACAGCATGAAGACTATAACAATGTATAAAATATTGTATCTGTTTTTTAAAAATTTTGGCAGGCTCATTTTACACCTCTCTATTTAACATTGAGCTTATTGAATACCCTGATTACGACTTTCAGTAAAAAAACAACCAAAACCGTATTCAATAGTATTTCAATAACAATACCGTAAAGAATACCTCCTGCATTTCCGACTTTGTATCTGAGGAAAAATAAAATCAAATACGTGAGAAAATGCATTACAGCCGTTGATATGGCTGTGACAACAGCATATGAAGCACTATTTTCTCTCAGCATGTACTCGCTGTAGTTTCCTATCAGTGCACCAATTACAAAAAAAATAACCGTATGTATACCAAACACATCATAAATCATGGTATCATACAAAACCCCTGTCATAATGCCTAATATTCCGCCTGTTACCCCGTCACTCATCATTGAGAATATAACGACCAGCATAAGAGGAATATTTGGTATGGCTCCAAATATATTAAAAAAACCAAGCAATGATGTCTGAATAACAAAACCTGTAACAATCATAGAGGCCATTAATCCAAATCTTTTCATATTTACTACCTTTCGATTATCCTGTTACTCCCTGTCTACCTTCAGCACATACACTCTGTTTAACTTTGTGAAATCAACGGATGGCTCTATTACAATCCTCCGTGTGGATGCATCTGTTGTAGCCACCACTTCCTTTACATCCCCTATATATAAATCGGAAATATAAATTTCTCCTATACCTGATGTCACCAAAGAATCACCGGCAGTTGCTTCCGCCTTGCTGTTAAAAAAATATCCAGTTACCGTACCGTCAATGCTACCCTGCATTATTCCGCTTTCATCATTATTTATATCTCTAAAGCTTATTTTGCAGTTTTCATCCAATATAGTGACAGCCTTAGCCCAAGTAGAGGACGCTTCCGTGATAACTCCCACAAGACCAACCTGTACAACTCCCTTGCTTGTTTCAACAGCACTTATAACTATATCGTTTTTCTTTACTCCGTCCTTTTCACCCTTGTCTATTGTAAATCTGCTGAACCAATTTGAATCGTCAAGCGCAATGACTTGTCCGACCACATGATTAAAGTCAAGATTTTTTTTCATTTCATATTCTGTTTCCAACGCCTGAGATTTGTTTACGATATTTTCCAAAATCCTGACCTGCTCCTTTAACTCGTGAACCGTATCCGTAAGCAGATTGTTCTCTTCCCTCATTCTCACTATATCCTGAATTGAGTAAAAGGAATTTGTCACAGTCTGCCCCGTGTTGAATACTACCTTCTGCAGCCCCGCAACCATGCCTCCAAAAAAACCTAAATCAGTCCCCCCCAATCTTCCGATAGAGGATAGACCAATTAAGACTATAAGTATAAAAATTGTAAGATAAAACAATATCCTTTTAAAGTATTTCTTAATAAATTCCATATGCTCACCTACAGAGATTCACATATTTTACCTGCGCCCATAACAACGCTGTTCAGAGGATTCTCTGCAATATAAACCTTCAATCCTGTTTCTTTTTCAATATACATATCGAGTCCTTTCAGCAAAGCTCCTCCTCCCGACAAGTAAATTCCATTGGAATAAATGTCTGATGAAAGCTCCGGAGGTGTTTTTTCCAAAACCCTTTTAATGGCATTCACAATGTTGTTGACAGTTTCAATAGTTGCCTCTCTTATTTCATCGCTGGTTACAGTCATATTCAGTGGCAGACCTGAAACTATATCTCTTCCTCTTATCTGCATTTCCTGCGGGGCGTTTTCACCTTCGGAATCGCCTGATGAATAAAATCTCTTGCTTGCATTTCCTATTGTCATCTTAATTTTTTCAGCACTGACAATTCCTATTTCCATTTTATATTTAAGCTTGATGTAATCTCTGATGTTTATGTCCAGATCATCTCCCGCGATTCTCAGTGAGTCAGAGGCAACTATTCCTCCCAATGATATTACAGCTATTTCGGTGGTTCCTCCTCCGATATCCACGATCATATTTCCAACAGGCTCATCAACATTGAGCCCTGCACCTATGGCAGCGGCCATTGGCTCTTCTATAAGCCTTACCTTTTTTGCTCCTGCATCATAAGCTACTTCTTCAACCGCTCTTCTTTCGATTGAGGTGACACCAACCGGAACACAAATTACGATGTTTGATTTTATAAATCTCCTGTGATTCAGAGCCTTCTCAATGAAATATTTAATCATTGCTCGAGTAATTTCAAAATCTGCAATAACTCCGTTCTGAAGAGGTCTTATTGCCCTGATATTCTTCGGAGTCCTGTCAAGCATTGCTTTTGCAGATTCTCCCACTGCGCACACCTCATTTGAATTTACGTTCAGAGCCACCACAGACGGCTCATTTACTATTATACCTTTGTTTCCAACATATATTAATGTATTTGATGTACCAAGGTCAATACCAATTTTTTGTGTAAATATATCAAAGAATCCCATATTTTTTCCCTTTCATAATTCGTTAAAGTAATCCTTCTTCTTTAAAGCTGTAAAATACCCCGTCACCGATTATTATGTGATCAAGTATTTTTATTCCTAAAATTTTGCCGCATTCGTTAAGCCTGTTTGTCAATGAAATGTCCTCACGGCTTGGCTCCGATTCTCCGCTGGGATGATTGTGCACCAGTATTACAGATGCTGCCGAATTTGCAACAGCTTCGGAAAACACCTCTCTTGGATGAACAATTGATGAATTAAGACTCCCGACAGAAATCTCAGAAATTTTCTTAATATTATTTTTAGTATCAAGCAAGATTATTTTAAAATATTCTTTCTTGTAATAGCGCATTTCCTCCATTAAGAACATAGCTGCATCACCGGGAGATGAGATTTTTATTTTCTCAAGCTTCAGTGTGCTTATTCTTTTGCTCAGCTCCGCCAAAGCCATGAGCTGAGATGCCTTAACGTCGTTTATTCCCTTAAATGATTTGAATTTATCCGCCGTGCCATCAGCTATATTCCTCAATCCCCTGCCATCTTCATTCAAAATGCGCTGGGCAAGCATCACTACATTTTCATCCTTGCTTCCTGTCCTTAATATTACTGCAATAAGTTCCGAATTAGACAAATTATTAGCTCCATATTTAAGCAACTTCTCCTGAGGCCTGTCATCCGCAGGTATTGATTTTATGGTGTAATTATTATTGTCCATTTTAACCTCCAATATGCAATGATTAAGTATCTCTCTAAAGCAAATTATGAGAAAAATGTTTTGTCAGCAAATAATTAAGCTTTGTAAGGGGCAAGCCCTTTACATTGTTGTAGCATCCATGTATTTCTTTAATAAGAAGCTCTCCGCATCCTTGTATGCCGTAGGCTCCCGCCTTGTCTCTGTATTCACCCAAATCCAGATATCTCATGATAAGTTCATCTGTCAGGCAATTGAATTCAACTGATGTTTTTTCATAGTCGATTATTTTTTTCCCGGTTTCGGAGTCAATTATGGATATTCCGGTGTATACCTCATGAGTTTTTCCCGAAAGCGACTTAAGCATTTCAAAGCCCTCACTGTAATCTTCTGGTTTACCCATTATCCTGTTGAGATATACCACTGTGTCGGCAGCAATTATTATGCCCTTTTGACTGCATTGGTCTGAAGCAGCCAATGCTTTTTTCAGAGAAATTCTCATTACCGACGTGTGAGGTGAATCTCCTTCATGAACAGTTTCATCCACATCGGCAGAAAATACTGTTATATCACTTATATACCTTCCAAGCATTTCAATTCGTCTTGGAGATTTTGATGCCAATATTATTTTTTTCATAATACTTCCTTACAGTTTCTTATAAGCTATTATTGCTATTAATATTCCAATTATTCCTGCAACTGTCAGATTTGCGCTGAATCCGAATGTCAGCGTGAATATGCTCAAATCCAGAGTAGCCGGCCCAAATCCAATGGATTCGCCATAATTCAGTAATGGGAAATATCCGGACAACGCCTTGCCCAATATCGTTCCTATTATTATGGATGTAAGCAATAAAAGAATCAAATATATGGAGTTTCCGCCTTTTCTCATACTACCCCTCTCTTCTTAGCTTCATTAGTGTCTTGTCTAAATTTTCTGTTACAAAAATAGATGTGTATCCCACAAAGCAGCCTGTAAATATGCTCACAAACGACAGTATGGGAAGATAATAATATAAATTTAAGGAACTGAAAAGCACTGCAGCCACAGATATCTGCGAAGCGTTGTGCGTCATTGCACCCAGGACGCTTACACCTATTAAGCTCAGTTTCTTGAAATATTTGCAGCCTATGCTCATTACAATTGTACTCATTATACCACTGACTATGCTATATATGAATGTAATTGGATTAGTAGCCACAAGCATTAATAAAATGCATCTGATGACCACAACCAACAATGCATCCTTAAATCCAAATACAACTATAACGGATAATGTAACAATGTTTGATAACCCGAGATTTGCTCCGGGGGCGATGTAGGGCATGGGTATCATTCTTTCTATTATGCTGACTATCAATGCCCCTGCCGTCATTAGTGACAAAAAAATATATCTCTGTAATTTGTTCATAATACTCTCTTTCGTTATATGCTATTTTACTATGATGTCCAAATCGTCTTCGTCTGTACTGTCTTTTATCTGCACCATCAGCCTGTTGGGAAGGCATACTATCAGTTCTCCGTCGCTTCCGATTTTTCCCTGATGCAGGCATATTTTATCCGGACATGTGGCATCTGAAATCCACACCTTTCCATCTTCTATCCTTATTGTATTATAGCCTGTATCCCCGTTAATTTTGAACTCATTTTTATAGTCATCAGTCAATGTATATTCTCCCGCAAGCTTGTTGTCCGAATATACATATACTGTTTTCTTACCCTTTTCTGTGGCATTTACGCCTCCATAAATCAAGACGCCCACATTAATCACAACTATAGCTGTGATTAAAGCAATATCATATTTGTTAATTTTATTTCTCATGATTGTCCTTTTATATTGTATTAGATTATTTATTTTATCACCTAATTAACATTTTTTCAAGTGCCACCTTGATATTTGCAGTAAAGCTGCTAAAATAATAATATTATGATTAATTTGAGGTGAATCTATTGCAGGTATATAAAATTTTAAATGATTCTATGTTGGAATCTGATTTTGAAGAATTTGTTTCGGACAGCTCAGCAAGCTACTGGATTATAATGACGCCTGAAGAAATAAAGGAAAAAAATGAAATATTTCATTTCAACTATCAGACAATTTATGACTGCCTTCATAATGAAGATGCGCCAAAGCTCGATGTTTATGATAACTACAGCTTTGGAATACTTAACATAATAAAATCTCATGAAGATAAATTCTCCACATCCGAGTTAGATTTTTACCTTACAAAAAACTCACTGATATTTGTTTCGAAAAATTATCAGAATATATTCGATGAAATTTTGGACGACATGGTTTGCAGAGGCTCCATGGGTGTAAATGCCGACAGAATACTGTATAATCTCATTGATAAAATGACATCCAAAGATTACGCAATGCTTACAAATTTAGAATCTGAAATTTCAGATGTTGAGGAGGATGTTTTAGAGGGTAAAACAAAGGATTACATAAAGGATATAGTACTGTTAAAAAATAAACTGTTGTTTTTAAAAAAGCAATACGAACCTCTTTTAGATGTTGTGGAAGATTTAACAGAAAATGAAAACGGAATAATAAATGAAAAGTCGAAAGCATATTTTGTGATTTTATTTAACAGAATAGAACGCTTAAACAGAAAAGTAGGAAACCTCCGTGACTATGTAACCCAGACAAGAGAATCATATCAGGCTCAGCTAGACATATCTCAGAACAAAATCATGAAGCTTTTCACCGTACTGACGGCTGTTTTTTCACCGCTTACACTGATTGTAGGGTGGTATGGGATGAATTTTTCAACCATGCCGGAGTTGAGATGGGAATATGGATACGCATTTGTAATCTTCCTCAGTCTCGCAGTTTTATCAATATGCCTTTGGATTTTTAAGAAAAAGAAGCTTTGGTAGCACAAACGGCTGTATTTATTACAATGCAGCCGTTTATCAATTTTTATATCTATTATTTCTCTATAACCATAAAATCAGTAACAAGCCTTGAGAGCTTGTTGTTTTTATCAAAGCCATAGTATGTAGGGAATGTTCCTTCGTTCCAACCGCTTGCAAATACTACTATGTTGCAGCCAGTCTTTTTATCTGCAAGAATATCTCCACAGGAGCATTCATTGCTCTTGACGGTATCTCTTACATTTTTCTCGTATTTGTCGAGTTCCTCCTCGCTCATAACATCAAGCTTTTCCATAACTAATTCATCCATGAAGCAGCCAAGGCCGTTTTCAACCTCATAGCCCATGAATTCGTCATGTCCGAAGCCCTTGGAGGATTCTCCCTTAAGCAATGCCATTTCCCATTTTACGGGTGCACTATCGCTGAACCTCAGCTCAGCCGCCACAGTTTGCTTTTTCCTGCCCTCAGTCCTGCCCACATAAATGTATACATCATATGTGCCCGGTTTAACATGTTGAGAATAGCACTCGTCATCATACATTAAAATAGGATCCGTGGCTATTATCCTGCCGGTTGAAAGCTTCAGCTTTCCTGCAGTGATTTTGTCAATCTGCATCCTCCCGAATTCGGTATCTATCATTTTAGTATTGCCGTTTGTTATATTAAGCACATCATAATTTATATACATATTATGCTCCTTTATTTCTTATTTTTTTCTATCATCAAGTATTTTCTTCAGTTCATCCATGAAGGTGTTTATATCCTTAAACTTCCTGTAAACAGAAGCAAATCTGACATATGCTACATCATCCACAGTCTGAAGCTCATTCATTACAAGCTCTCCTATGGCCTCCGTGGATACCTCGTTTTGAAATGTGTTTAAAAGCTGCTTTTCAATCTTATCCGCTATTCCCTCAATTTGTTTGAGGCTGACTGAACGCTTATCGCAGGCACGTATGAGACCATTGATGATCTTGTCTCTGTTGTAGCCCTGTCTCGTTCCGTCTCTCTTGACAACCACTATCTGTGTTTCTTCTATTTTTTCATAGGTTGTGAATCTGTAACCGCACTCAGTGCATTCTCTTCGCCTTCTGATTTTAAAACCATCATCTGTAGGTCTTGTGTCAACAACCTTGCTATCTGTGTAATTGCATTTCGGGCACTTCATCGCACATCTCCTTTTTCTGATTTTACTAAAAAAATAAGGTAAAGTAAACAAATTTGTTAAATTATTTTAAACTGCTCATAAATTTCTGTTCATCAATTATAAATCTTTCGTGTATTCCTTCACCTATCTTTTTATCCTCATCAAAGGCTTCAACCTTAAAAACAAGTCTTTTTCTGTCCGTTTCAACCAGTTCCGCTACCGCCCAGACCTTTTTGCCAACTGCCGTAGCGCTCATATGCCTGATATTTACACTTATTCCCACCGTTGAATGTCCCTCCGGCAAATGACTCTTAACCGCATTCATGGCGGCCGCCTCCATAAGTCCAATCATCATAGGTGTTGCAAATACCTCTGCTGCACCGCTTCCAAAAACCCTTGCAGTGTCATTCATTGTCACTGTTTTTTCTTCTTTGTATTTCAATCCGGTACTTAATGCTATTTCCACAATTATTTCCATCCTCTCTTATCTTACCAATATTTTCTTCCAAATATACGCTAATTGCGCTCATTCATGTAAATATTCATCCTCGGGAGAGCAAAATCAATTCCCTCACCGCCGAGGATTTCCATTATTTTGAAATTAACATCGTTCACAGTGCTCATATACTCCGCATATACGGGTGTATTCGTATAATAATGAACAGATATCTCAAGTGAGGCCGGTCCGAAATTCGAAAAAATCACAATTGCAGATCCTTCCTTTACCATGACATGTGAATTTAACATATCCTTAATCCTGTCAATCAATATCTCCATTTTATCCATGGCTGTTCCGTAGGGTACTCCCAAGATAAAATTAACTCGCCTGTTATCCCTCAGGCTCGAATTCATTATCTCCCTGTCAGCAAATCTTGAGTTGGGTACAACGACTAGCTCTTTATTAAATGTCCTGATTTTAGTGCTTCTGAGCCCAAGCTCCTCTACCGTGCCTTCGAAGGAATCAATTTTAATCCAATCTCCTA
>DNNV01000261.1:0-7300 GCA_003497505.1 Clostridiales bacterium
CGCTCTTCCGATCTCTCATAGCTTTTTACCGCAACATATCCATTTGAGAGATCAACAATCTGAAATTTTTCCCAAGGTCCAATTTCAGTTCTGTCTGCTGTTAATATATCTCCTCCCCCGTTCTCAGCACAAAGATAATACCCTTCCACTGTTTTGAATGAAAACTTTTCAACCACGCTACTGCCGTAAGCATAACCTGGAAAAGCCATCAATGATGATAGAAGCAGCAAAAGTACCAATACACAAGTTGTAAACCCCTTGATTTTCTTCATTTTAAACCCCCCTTTAATTTATATAAGCATAAACTAATATTTTATAGCTTATATAATATAGACGGTTTTTAATATGGTATTGTTCCCATAATTTAGGTATTTGGATATATTATTGTAGATTTTTTTATGGTTAAATTCGACAAAGTATTAGTAAACTTTTTGTTAAAAAGAGCCATGGTAAACGGTGGGGCTATGTTACAGTAACCAAATAAACGCTGCCGTTATTCTGAACTTAAAGTAACCAATTTTTGACAAAACCAAAACTAATGAAAGGGACCATTTTTATTGGTTAAATGGTGAAGAAATTGAATTATTTGGGTGAAAATAATGACCAATAAGCAGCCAGTTAATAAATGTATTTTGCAAAATGGCTACTTTCAAACGTTTGTATTATGGCATAATCTTTGCATGGGCAAAGTTATATAAAAATTTTTATGGAGGGTATTATGAAAAAATCAGTATCATGGTTAATAATCGTGGCTATGATAGCATCTTTGATGACAGGATGTTCAAGCAAGACATCATCCGATTTCGAGGATGTATATTACAGCACCTTTACAGAGGCGTACAAGACGCTGAATCCATATTTTCTTACAGCAACATCGGCGTACATGATGGTGGGAAACAGTATAGACGGATTAGTTGAAAATGATAAATACGGAACAATTGTCCCTTCTCTGGCTGAAAGCTGGACACACAATGATGATTTTACCGTATGGACATTTAAGCTGAGGGAAAACGTGTTTTGGGTGGACAACAAGGGAGAGAAAACCGAATATGAGGTTACGGCTGATGACTTTGTGGAAGGCATAAGATACATTGCTGAACCAAAGAACGGCGCTAAAAACTTCAGCACCATAAGCAGAATTATTGAAGGGCTGTATGATTATTACTGGAATCTTGCTGATTTTGATGATGGCGTGGATATAGGCAAAACACGTGAAGAGGCGGCAGCATCATTTGATGAAGCTGTGGGAGTAAAGGCAGTGGACAAATACACGGTTGAATACAAACTCACTACTTCAACACCGTTCTTTTTGTCATATTTGATAATCGAGCTTTTCTATCCTGTTGAAAAGGCGTTCCTTGATAAGGTTGGAGAAGACTACGGAACATCAATGGACAAAATGCTCTACAACGGAGGCTACTACATTTCTCAGTGGGAAAGAGATAAGCTGGTTGTGCTTACAAAGAATGAAAATTACTGGGATAAGGACAACATAACAATAAAAGAACTAAACTTCCAAATGGTGGGAGATGAAATGACCGGACTTGAAATGTTCCAAAGAGGAGAACTGACAAGCTGCAAGGTTACTTCGGAGCAACTGAAGGCACTTAAGGGAAGCGAATGGGAAAAATATATTAATCTGACTGACAAGACTACCGTAACATATTGGTTCACAATGAACTTCCAGTCAAAAAATCCGGAGTTCCAGAAATTCGTAAACAATGTGAATTTCAGAAAGGCTCTGCAGTACGGTATAGACAGAGTTCAGATTTCTGCTCTTTATGAACCTAATACACCTGAGTTTTTCGTTAGAAATACAGTTATTCCGGAAGAGACTTTGTTTGACCCTAAAGGAGTTGACTATACAGACTATCCGAATTTAAAACCTATAAAGGAAAAAATACCATATGATCCTCAATTGGCAAAGGACTACATGAAAAAAGCAATTGAAGAACTGTGCAATGCAGACGGTACAATAAAAGGATTGACACCTTCAAAGGTGGATATGGGTAACATAGCTTCATTTGATTCAGATGCCAAGCTCCCGGTTGAGCTGGTTCTTGCAACTACTACAGATCCACTCGAAACAAAGAAGGCATTGTTGATAGCGGAAATGTTGAAGCAAAACTTAGGCGAAGAAAATATAAAGGTTATTACAGGATATTCATCAACAAGCTTCCAGGATGAGGTTTTCTCACCTATGAACTTTGACATGGTGGATGATTCATACAGCTTCAGATTCGGAGACCCTTCGGCAAACTTAGGGAGATTGACTACAGATGGAAGTTTGAATGAAGGCGGCTATGACATACCTGAGTTTGATAAGTTAGTTGAGGAAGCATTGGCACTGACAGATATAGAGGCAAGATATGAGAAGTTCTCGGAAGCTGAAAAATATATGCTTGAAAATGTATACCTCATGCCTTTTATGACAGGAGGAGGCTCATATCAGATGACTAAAGAGCTGCCGTATCAGACTCCAAGAGGAGGCTTCGGTCTTACAAGGTTCAAGATGAAGGGCTCAAAAATTCAGGGAAGTCCTGTTACCACAGAGCAATACAAGGAAATAAAGGAAAACTTTGAAAAAGAACTAAAAGAAAACTTTGCAAAGGAATAACAACGGGATGAAAAAGTATATTATCAAAAGAACATTACAATCATTCGTGACGATTTGCCTCGTTATATTCGTTGTGTTCATGATGCTGAGGATGATGCCCACATCGGGATATTTTACGAGAGATGATTATTTGAATATGACAGAGAGCATGAGGATGGTATACCTTAAGAATTTAGGCGTGCTTGACCCTCCGCTGGTACAGTTTAAAAATTTTGTAATGAAGCTTTTGCAGGGTGATTTGGGAAGATCCATTACGGTTTATCCAAAGCTTGAAATAACGACCATACTGAAGGAAAAGATAGGCTTTTCCGCAGCATTTGGTCTGGCAAGCATGATAATCAGCATGACTGTGGGTATGTCCATGGGAGTACTCATGGCAAGGTACAAGGACAGATTGATAGACAACATAGGTACCGGCTATGCAGTTCTGGTAAGGTCAATTCCAAGCTTAATATACTTGTTTCTTTTTCAGGTATGGGTGTCCAAAATATTTGGACTCCCCATGCTTTTCTATAAAAACAGATCCGAATCATGGATATTGCCTGCAATATCTCTGTCACTTTCAAGCATAGCATGGTATGCAATATGGCTCAGAAGATTCATGGTAGATGAAGAGAACAAGGAGTATATTAAATTTGCAAAAGTTAAGGGCTTCTCACAGAAATATATAATGAAAAATCACGTTTTGAGAAATGCGATATTACCTATTGCAATAGGAATTCCCTCAGATTTTCTGCTGATTATTTCAGGCTCACTGCTTATAGAAAATCTGTATTCCATACCGGGGATGGGTGGCCTGCTGATTAGTGCAATAAAGCAGATGGACAATAACCTTGTTCAGATATTGGTGCTGATTTATTCATCCTTATCTGTAATAGGAGTGTTTTTAGGAGACCTGCTTGTAGTGTTTGTTGACCCGAGAATAAGATTGTCAGAAAGTGAGGAATAGACATGGAAGATATGTATAATGGAGTTAAGCTGACAGATGAAATGTTTGAAGGCCTCAATTTTGATAACAGAGTCAGCGAAGAGGGTGGATATTCTAACTATTCATATTGGAAGTCAACAATCAGGACATTTTTCAAAAACAAAGTATCAAGAATTTTAGTTACCTTGATTATAACTCTTTTGCTTTTCAGCTTTTTATATCCTGTGTTTTCAGGCACAGACCCTAATCAGGTAACTTTGAATATGGACCAATGGAACACAAAATCCAGTTCTGAGCATCTCTTCGGAACAGATGGTCTTGGTAGGGATATCTGGGCGAGGACGTGGTACGGAACGAGAAACTCACTGATGCTTGCTTTTACAATAGCATTGGTTGAGGTAGGAGTAGGAAGCATTGTAGGAGCAATCTGGGGATACGTCAGGAAAATTGACCCCTTCATGATTGAGCTTTACAACATAATTACCAATGTTCCCTCAACGGTGTACCTGGTGCTTCTCACATACATTATGAAGCCCAGCTTCACCACCATAGTAATAGCTCTTGCATCAAGAGGATGGATAAGCGAGGCTAAATTCATGAGAAACAGAATACTGTCACTGAGAGAAAGCGAATACAACGTAGCATCTCAATGTCTTGGCACACCTCTCATGAGAATAGTGAGCAAGAACATCATACCTCATCTCATAAGTCTTATAATAATGGAGACTGCGTTGACAATACCGTATTCCATAGGCTCAGAGGTTTTTCTTGGCTTCATAGGTCTGGGACTTCCGCTGGATACGGTAACTCTCGGCAATATGGTTAATCAGGGCAGGGCGTACTTCATGCTTTATCCTTACCAGATGCTTTATCCTGCAGGGGTATTGTGTCTCATAACAGTTTCGTTTTATGTGGTCGGAAACAAGTTTGCTGATGCATCTGATCCTAAAAACCATGTGTAGGAGGGGAAAATGCAGACAAAAATATTAGAAGCAAAAAATGTTGAAATAAAATTTAATCTCCGGGGAAAAACCCTTACGGCAGTTAGAAATGCATCTCTTGACCTGTACAAGGGCGAGACGCTGGCAATAGTAGGAGAAAGCGGCTCCGGAAAAAGTGTTTTTACAAAATCCTTCGTAGGCATGCTGGACAAGAACGGATGGGTGAGCTCAGGAGATATTCTGTATGACGGAAAAAATTTAGCCGGGTTCAAAACAGAAAAAGAATGGCTGGGTATACGCGGCAGGAAAATAGCAATGGTTTTTCAGGACCCAATGACGTCTCTGAATCCCCTTAAGACCGTGGGAGAGCAGATAAGGGAAGTAATAACCTGGCACAGGGGAACGGAAAAGGAGCAGGCAAAAAAGGAAGCTCTGGAAATTCTGAAGCAAGTGGGCATCAGTGATGCTGAGAAAAGATATAAGCAGTATCCACACGAGTTTTCGGGAGGTATGAGGCAGAGAGTTGTAATTGCCACTGCAATTGCATGTCACCCAGACATTCTCATTTGTGATGAACCAACTACTGCTCTTGACGTTACAATACAGGCTCAGATACTCAAGCTCATAAAGGAAATACAGAAGGAGCTTGATATGACTGTTATATATATTACTCACGACCTTGGTGTAGTTGCCAACGTAGCGGATCGTGTGGCCGTAATGTATGCGGGACAGATAGTTGAATACGGCATGAGCAACGAAATTTTCAAGGATGCCAAGCATCCATACACCAAGGCTCTGCTTCTCTCATTGCCACAGCTTGGAACGAAGGGCAAGGAGCTTTATTCTATAAAAGGAACACCTCCAAACTTGTACAAGGAGATAAAGGGTGATGCCTTTGCGGAAAGAAATCCGGATGCAATGGTTATTGACTCAATAATAGAGCCTCCGTTTTTCAAGGTTTCGGAAACTCATTATGCAAAGACGTGGCTGCTGCATGAAAAAGCTGCGCGCCATGCTGCCGCACAGAGCCATAACGAGCTGAAGACTATTAATACTACAAAATTCAAAGAAAATAAGGAAGTCCTTGTTTCACTGAAAGATGTTACGGTGAAGTTCAAGCTTGACGGTAAGGAATTCAAGGCTGTTGAAGATGTGAGCTTTGACATTTACAAGGGTGAGACATTCTCCCTGGTAGGTGAAAGCGGCTCTGGGAAAACAACCATCGGAAGAGCCATAATGAAGATACACAATGCTTCCTCCGGAGACATTCTTTTTAAGGGAAAGAAAATAAATAAAAAGATGTCCAAAGAGGAAAGGAATGAATATAGACAGAGAGTTCAGATGATTTTCCAGGACCCAATGGCTTCTCTCAACGAAAGAGCAAAGGTTGATTATATAGTTTCGGAAGGACTTTTCAACTTCAAACTTTTTAAGGATGAAAAGGACAGAAGAAGCAAGGTTGACAAGGTAATGGGCGAAGTGGGGCTTCTTAAGGAATTTGCAACGAGATTCCCTCATGAGTTTTCAGGAGGGCAGAGGCAGCGTATAGGAATAGCACGCTCCCTTGTTATGAATCCTGAGTTTATCATTGCTGATGAGCCGATTTCAGCATTGGATGTGTCCATAAGGGCGCAGGTTTTAAACCTACTCAATGTTTTGAAGGACGAAAAGGACCTTACGTATCTTTTCATAGCTCATGACCTGAGCGTGGTTAAATTTATTTCGGACAGAATTGCAGTTATTTACAAGGGTCATATTGTTGAGCTTGCGGAAAGTGAGGAGCTGTTTGCAAATCCTCTGCACCCCTACACCAAATCTCTGCTGTCAGCTGTGCCCATTCCTGACCCGGAAATAGAAAAGAACAAAAAGCTGATGGTTTATGACCCTGCAATTCATGATTACAGCACAAATAAGCCTGTATGGATGGAAATAAAGGACGGACACTTCGTGTGGGGCAACAGTTCGGAAATAGAAATGTACAGAAAAGAGCTTGAAAATAGTGAGGGTGCAAAATGAGTGGAAAATTAATTATAGCCGGCGGAAACTTAGAGTTCTGCGACAAAGAAATTCATAAAATACTTGTTGAACATGCCGCAGCGGCGGGAGGTAAGCTTGCCATAGTTCCAACGGCCTCAGGCTTTGAGCCGGTTGAATCCATAAAATATGTGGAGGAGCTGTGGGAAAGTCTTGGTGTGAAGCGTGAAGACATGGTAACACTTCCGGTGTTCGGCGAGGAAGGCACAGGCTGGAAGGAGCCTGCACCGGGAGACGACCCTGAAATAATATCTATGCTTAAGGGTGTTGCCGGATTCTGGTTCACCGGCGGAGACCAGTACTATACCCACAAGGCATTCATAAGAAAAGACCTGACAGAAACAAAGGCTCTTCAGATAATGAAGGAAATATACAGAAATGGTGGAGTAATAGGAGGAACCAGCGCAGGTGCTGCCATCATGAGCGACACCATGATTGCCTCAGGTACAAATTCCACGGCGCTGTCAAAGGATATTAAGTACGGTTATGGAGATTATGACGAAAATGAAGACGGAGATGAAGCGAGCTTAAGGATAGTTAAGGGGCTTGGATTTTTCACTGACGGAGTTGTAGACCAGCACTATGACAAGAGGCCGAGGCTTCTCAGGACAATAAAGGCAGTGATGGATTCAAAGGATTCATTTTTCGGATACGGTGTTTCAGAAGATACAGCCATGATTTATGACAGAGATACGAGAGATATTACGGTTGCCGGTTCCGGCGGAGTTTATATACTTGATTTGAGAAAAACTAAGCAGCAGGAAAGCTCCTATGAATGCA
>DNNV01000261.1:7441-8914 GCA_003497505.1 Clostridiales bacterium
GCTCCTATGAATGCAGCGACGTATCGCTTCACATTATAAAAAAGGGTGATACATTCAATCAATGGAAGCATTAATATTTATGGGATAATACGGTTAAAATAGATGTGTGAAGCTATGAAAAGTATTGCGGCGCAGGACAGATATGCAAAAATAACCGTCTTCAGAGCCTTGTTATCAGGAATGTCCTCACTGGGCTTTGCGTCGTAATCCTTATCTATATTGTATACTCCTTTTTTCTTATATGAAAATCTGTAGTCAAACTGCTTTGATGCCGACGGCTTGCGCTTTTTACGGAAAAAATATACACCGTCAAGCCTCAGGTATGTAATCCAGCCGAGCATCAGATAAAGTGCACCGAAAAAAGACAGAGCATAAGCGAAGGAATAGCTTCCCCATGCTAAAAATCTGCTGAATAAATATGATACTAAAAATGATATGGAAAGTCCGAAGAAAAATTTATTATAAAATATTGTTTTCATAATGCCTCCTGATTTTAGAAATTATACCATCAGAAAAGGTGTTTTACAACAGGACAGATTTAAAATCTACGCGGAGGTAGCAAATTGGGAAAAAGAATAACAGAAATCAAGGATGAGCCTTCGTTTTTTCATGAAATATATGAATACGGTTCAGCTGAAAATTCTCCTTCGATTACGATTACGGCAGGAATACACGGTGATGAGGTAACCGGAATCTACGTGGCAGAAAAGCTGATTGAATATTTAGACAATCATGAATTGAAAAAAGGCTTCATGAAGATTATGCCGCGGTGCAACCCCGCTGCAATGAGACGCATGAAACGATGGTCATCCTATGATGAAACAGATATGAACAGAATTTTTCCGGGAGATGTGAACGGTACCGCCACCATGAGAGCTGCACACAATGTCTGGGAAGAAACGAAAGATGCCCACATCATAATAGACCTGCACTGCTGCTCCAACAGCAGCATGGCGTATGCTCTTGCAATATATGATGAATTTCCCGAGGTTGAAAATCTCGTAAAAAAGATGAATATAGAAAATCTTGTGCAGTCTGAAGGAGCCGGTGGGCAATTATTCACCGAAGCATGCCGCAAAAGAGGGCAGAGAGCATTTATAATTGAGCTGCCAAGCGGGGTTCGTCCCGGGGCGATAAATTTTGACGCAGCGGACATATGCTTTGAAGGGATTCTCAATCTGCTTAAGCAGGAGGGTGTCATAAAAGGAAATTATGTTGACAATCCTCCCAAGTCATACGGAAAGATAAAGGATATCAATTCAACCGCAGCCGGTCTATGGCTTCCGTCAGTAAAGAATGGACAGCAGATAGGGGCGGGAGACGCGGTGGGCACTGTAGGCGGTTCCAATGTATATGCACCTGAATCAGGCAAAGTGCTCATAAATGTTCCCGGCTCCTATATATTTGCCGGTGATCATCTTTTGTCATATGTACAGGAAAACAGTACAGTTTGTAAAGGAGAAAAACAATGAG
>DNNV01000261.1:9113-13877 GCA_003497505.1 Clostridiales bacterium
GAGAAAAACAATGATTAAGATTATTAAAAATATAAAGGTATATGCACCCGAATATATGGGAGTGCAGGATGTCTTGCTGGTGAACGACAAAATTGCAGCCGCTGGCAAT
Source organism: Clostridiales bacterium (assembly GCA_003497505.1). Lineage (GTDB taxonomy): Bacteria > Bacillota > Clostridia > Tissierellales > Sedimentibacteraceae > Sedimentibacter. Next base: position 9,223 of record DNNV01000261.1, read on the forward strand.
GACATAAGAGCTGAATTTAATGCTCCGGTAGAGGTTATCGAAATAGACGGCAGCGGGAAAATTCTTGTTCCGGGCTTCATTGATTCTCACGTACACCTGCTTGGAGGTGGAGGAGAAGGAGGCTTCGCCACAAGAACTCCGGAAGCTACCCTGACAGGATTTACAACGGCGGGAGTTACAACGGTGGTGGGCTGTCTGGGAACGGACGGAGTTGCCAGAGATATGTCTGCACTTCTTGCAAAAGCCAGGGGCCTTGAAGAGGAAGGTATTACAACATATATATATACCGGTTCATATAGGATTCCTGTTAAAACAATAACCGGAGATATTATGAAGGACATAATGTCCGTAGATAAAATAGTGGGAATAGGTGAAATTGCCATATCAGACCACAGGTCGTCACAGCCTACATTTGAGGAATTCTGCAGGGCTGTTTCCGAAGCTCGTGTCGGAGGGATGCTGTCAGGAAAGGCGGGAATAATAAACATCCACCTGGGCGACGGAAAGAGAAAGCTTGAGCTTCTGCAAAGAGCAGTTGACGAAACAGAAATACCTATAACGCAGTTCCTTCCAACACATATAAACCGTAATGAAGAGCTTTTCAAAGAGTGCATCGAATTTGCAAAGCGAGGAGGCTTTGTTGACTTTACAGGCAGCGAGGACCCCGAATTTTGGGAAGAACAGGACGGAGAGGTGAGGTTCAGCAAGGGCGTGAGAAGACTGCTGGAAAGCGGAGTTTCACAGGAAAATTTCACACTTTCATCAGATGCACAGGGAAGCCTTCCCATATTTAATGAGAAGAAGGAGTTTATTGGAATAGGCGTGGGAAAATCCACCTGTCTGCTGAAATCCATAAAAGATGCGGTGTATACTGAAAACCTGCCTCTTGAAACAGTAATTCGTGCCGTGACATCAAATCCCGCAAAGGCTCTGAAGCTGAAAAACAAAGGCAGAATACAAAAAGATATGGATGCTGACCTCTGTCTGCTGGATGAATCTACCTTGGATATAGACACAGTGATTGCAAAGGGAAGAATCATGGTTCAGAACAAGCAGCCTGTTGTATTTGGGACATTTGAAGGAAGAAAATAAAGAAAATAATTAAAAAATAAATAACAGGCATTCTCTATAGACTGCCTGTTATTTTTAGTATTACTGCATATCCTGTGCTTTAAAAGGTTCTTCCACAGCTTTTAGCACAGCTTTTTTTGCAAGGCGTGCCAGCTCTTCCGTGCTGGTTTTAGTGGATGGTATGAATTTAACATCCTCATATAAATCACGCTGTATATTTTCGTTGTCTATTATTGTTTTGAACATTGTAAGTCCTGCGATATAACGGCCTATCCCTATATCCAGGTGGTTGCCGTCGCTGGTGAGGTCCATTCCAATCGCTTTAAGCAGCTTGTTGGTTCGTGCATTCTGTATTGCTGTGCCGCAGGGTATTACCATATCTATTCCCGAATCATCCGAGGCCTGTATGTATGATTTTACAATGGCATTGTACATATCCTTCTGGTCGTAGTGGTAATTGATAAAATGCTCGCTTATGCTTTTGTATGAGTATGACCATGTCATGTTGAGAGCCAGCTTTACCTTTGGATTTACAGCTGTTCTTTTCACATATGATGCCAGATTGTTCAAATAGGGTTGGAATGTGGAATATATGCCGGAATCTGCCGATGACTGCTGTAGTGTAATATAATCCCAATCCTCATCAAGAATTGCATCAGACATTGTTTTATTCTCTGTCTCGGTCATGCCGTCAGATGTCCATTTATAATATGTATATGCTTTTTTATTATCAGATGCATATTCCCAGTGCTTTTTCAATGAGCATCCGCTATTGTACAGATTGCCTGTAACTATGTTCACTCCGGCAGATTTTGCTATGTCCTGCATATAGAACATTGTATCCTGTGAAAAAGAATTTCCTATTGACAGTATTTTTATTGTTTTTTCCGACGGGTCTGTTACCCGCACTTCAAACAGTGCTGTTTTTTTGCCGCTTTTTGGTGCTAAAATGGTAGATCTTCCTGCTCTCTCTGCATATACCGTTCCGTCGGATTTTACTGTGACCGCTTGCTCATTGCTTGAAGACAGCTTGAGTGTCTTGCCATCCTTAATCTGGAATGAGGATTTTATATCCATTGATATTTCCTTGAATCCGCTGCCTGTAAGCAACGACTCATCCAGCACCGCATCGGATTTTAACAGGGTGGATTCAACTGTTGTGTCTCCAACTAGGGCAATTTTGACCTTGCCGTCCTTTTTATTTGTGTTGTTTGCGGTTATACGGTTAATTTTTGTATTTTCAAGTATTATTGAATTCTGACTGCTGCCATCTATTAAAAGCTCACCCTTTATTGTCACGTTTCGCAGAGTTATGCCTTTATTACCTGCGGCTTTTGTTATGTGAACATTGTTGACAGTTTTGTTTTCAATCGTTGTTTCAGTGGATATTACCAAGTCGCGGCCTTCATATGCGGACAGAACCTTACTCACTGCTACGTAGCCGTCGTGAATCAATGTCTTGACGGCTTTTTCAGCAGCGTATTGGCTTTCTAAATTCTCCGAGCCATATGCATATGTTGGAATTATTGTGGTCAATATAATTGTAAGTACCAAGAATAGCAATATATTCTTTTTAGTCATGTTAATTTCCCCTTTTGTCATATTTCGAGATTATGCGACATTACAAATTGATTATAACATATTATTTTCAGAAAATTGTTACAAAATTATTTTAACTTGAACCCGGCAATTTTTTAGTATATAATTAAAAAAATTTATGCAAGGAGTATTATTATGAGCATTGTTTTTGAATCTGATATTAAGGAAAGTGTATTGGTGAGAACAGCGGAAAGAATGATGACCGCAGCGAGAACAGCGCCAAAAGCCAAGGGAATTGACAATCTGGTTATTTCAATGGTGAGAGGCGAGACCATAAAAATATTGTCAGATAAGCTTAAGGAGCTGGCTCAGGATCGAACAGGACCTGATTATTTCTTGAGAGACGCAAACAATATATTGAATTCCGATGCCATTATTATTCTGGGAACGAAAATAAAGCCTCTCGGCATAAAGTACTGCGGATTCTGCGGATATAAAAATTGTGAGGAAAAGTTGAAGCATCCTGATTCCCCATGCGCTATGAATACCGGAGACCTGGGTATAGCAGTGGGCTCTGCTGCAAGTGTTGCCATGGATGAAAGAGTGGATAACAGAATCATGCATTCCGTGGGAAAGGCTGCGGTTGATTTAAAGCTTTTGGGTGAGGATGTTAAAATAGCATACGGAATTCCACTGTACATAGGCTCAAAGAATGTATTTTTTGACAGGAAATAAAAACTTTAAAGGAGAACGAAATGAAATTTATTGAAAATACTTCTATAGACCCTCATTACAACTTGGCATTTGAGGAATATGTCTTCAAAAACCTGAGTCGTGATGAGGAATTTGTATTGCTGTGGAGGAACGGGCCCTCCATAATAGTAGGTAAGAACCAGAACACAGTCGAAGAAATAAATATGGAATATGTAAAGGAAAACAATATAAATGTTGTACGAAGGGTGACAGGGGGAGGAGCAGTATATCACGACTTAGGGAACCTGAACTTTTCATTTATCGTCAATGCGGAAAGCGACGAAAAAATTGACTTCAAAACATACAATATTCCCATAATAAAGGCATTAGAGAAAATCGGGGTAAAATGTGATTTGTCCGGCAGAAACGACCTTGTTATTGATGAAAAGAAATTCTCAGGCATTGCCCAAAGCATTAACAAGGGAAGAGTGCTCAATCACGGAACGCTTCTTTTCGACTCAAAGCTGGACACTCTGTCCAAAGCCCTGAATGTAAAAAGAGATAAAATAGAGTCCAAGGGTGTGAAATCTGTATCCAGCAGAGTTACGAACATAAAACCGTACATCAGTGAGGACATCGATGTGCTTGAGTTCAAGCAGGTGCTCCTGAACAATATTTTTGAATTCTTCGATCAACCCGTTGAAATATATGAGCTATCAGATGAAGATAAAAGAAATATACAGAAGATGGTTGATGAGAGATATGGAACATGGGAGTGGAATTTCGGCAGGTCGCCAAAGTTCAACTACAAATGCTACAGCAGATTTGCCGGCGGCTGCGTTGAGGCAAGGCTTCAGGTGGAAAACGGACTCATTGAGGGATGCAAAATATATGGCGATTTCTTCGGAAAAGGCGACGTCAAAGATTTAGAAGAAAAGCTCATAGGTATCAGATATGATGCGGATGAGGTTAAGAATGCTTTAAATGATTTAAACATCGATGAATATCTTGGACGTATAACCAGAGAAGAATTCATCCAATGCTTATTCAGTTAACATAGAATATGCTCAAAATTTTACAAGCGTTAAATAATTGCGCACTGTAAAATATTTGAGCATTTTTATTGTGTAAAAATTGGACACACGATTAAATACGCATTTTCAGTAGGCAAAATATGAACAAATATTTTTTAGGGAAAATTCATTGCATTGGCATGAAAATTGCTAATATAAAATCAAGGGATATATTATTTGAAAGGAAGGCTGTATATAATATCAGTATGGTGAAAACATAATGCATAATAATTTTGCTCCAAAGGGGATTATCAACAATAAGGCGATGAACGTTATGGC
>DNNV01000261.1:13942-15770 GCA_003497505.1 Clostridiales bacterium
AAGGCGATGAACGTTATGGCTGGGGTTCATAAAAAAAATAAGGAATTAGAAAAGCAGGGGCAATTTTACGAATTGCTGGTTTACGCATCCTCTGATGGCATGCTTTCTGTAGATATGGACGGTATTATTACATTTATTAATCCTGCGGGAATGAAGATATTGAATATTGGAAAAGATGTTATCGGAAAACATATAACAGAAGCTGTTGACTTTGAGCCTACAATATTACATGTACTCGAAACACAGGAGGGATATGTGGACAGGGAGTTCAGGCTTGAAGGAAAGAGTGGAGTAGTGCATTTTGTCAAAACTGCCATACCCTTAAAGGATGACAGCGGAGAAATGATAGGTGTTCTGGATATATTCCGCAACATAAGTGATGTTAAGACGATGGTGAACCGTATGTCAGGAGCTCAGGCAAAATATACAATTTCAAATATTATAGGCGGCTCCGTGCAGACCCAGGAAATACGCAAGATGATAAAGCTGGCCGGTTCAAATGACAGTCCTGTTTTGATACAGGGTGAAAGCGGAACGGGGAAGGATATAATTGCTCAGTCCATACACAATTGCAGCGACCGATGCCAAGGTCCGTATGTGTCTGTAAATTGTCTGTCCTTGCCGAGGAATTTAATCGAAAGCGAACTGTTCGGATACGAAGAAGGATCCTTTACGAAAAATACCGGAGGCAGACCCGGAAAAATAGAAATGGCTCACGGCGGAACTATTTTTCTCAACAACGTCTCATTCATACCTCTTGAGCTTCAGAATAAGCTCATAAAATCATTAAAGCAGAAAAGTGTTGTGAGAATTGGAGGGTTCAAGGAAATTCCGGTAGATGTAAGAATAATATCCTCTTCTCATTTAGATATTGCAAGAATGTCTGAGGAAAAAAACTTCAGCGAAGAATTGTATAAGATTATAAGCAATTTCACCGTAAATACATCTCCTCTCAGAGACAGGCAGGAGGATATTGAAATAATTTCAAACCAGACTCTGAGTCAGTACAATATGATGAACGGAACAAACAAGAGATTGTCAACCGAGGCTTTGGAGCTGCTTCATAAATGGGATTGGCCGGACAATGTGAGAGAGCTTGAAAATGCAATTGAATTTGCCTATTGCTTTGCCGAAGGGGATGAAATTATGCCCTCGCATCTGCAGATTAAGCTCACCGAGGAAAAACCGGAAATCAAGGAAAGAAAGCTGATGACTTTGAGAGAGGCAGAAGCCGAGGCTGTAAAAAAGGCTCTGGACCACACAAATGGCAATGTAACACAGGCGGCCAAGATACTGGGCATTGGCAGAAATACTCTCTATGGTAAGATTAAAGAATTTGATATTTTATAGCGTTCAAAAATGATACAAAATTATTAATTAAATGATACAAAAAAATCGACAGAGGATGTTGGCACAATTATTGCTAATATTTTTAATATATTGATTAAAATCAGAAAGGTGGTATATATTTTGGAAAAAAAATATTCTAAAGAAATGCTTCTTGACTTATACCAGACAATGGTAAGGATAAGAAAGTTTGAGACCAAACTTACAGAGTATTTCACAAAAGGTATGCTTTATGGAAATATTCACACATCCATAGGACAGGAAGCGGTTGCGGCAGGCGCGAACAAAGCTCTTGAAAAAACTGACTTAATTACAACTACACATAGAGGACACGGTCAAATTATTGCAAAGGGTGCAGACACAAAAATAATGATGGCCGAGCTTTTTGGCAGGTCTACAGGATACTGCAAAGGAAAAGGCGGCTCAATGCACGTTGCTGACGTTTCATTGGGAATATTGGGAGCAAACGGAATTGTTGGAG
>DNNV01000169.1 GCA_003497505.1 Clostridiales bacterium
AAGATGTTATCATATTATATCAGAATTGCACAATCAGGGCAATAACAAAAAGCTGAATTTTCGGCACTTGAATGAAAACTTTGTTGGTTGAATAATATTAAACATTGAAAATCAGGTGTTTTAATTTTTTTTATAAGTTGGCATAATAATTGCACTATATAAATGCGAATATTTATATTCTAAATTTTACTATACTAAGAAATTAATTTTCAGGAGGAGCTATGTTTAAAAAAGGAAATCCATACGGAACTCACAGAGTAATTGAACCGAAGGGTGTATTGCCACAGCCGGCACTTAAAGTAGATAACACAATGGAAATTTACGACAACGAAATATTGATAAATGTACAAACTTTAAATGTTGACTCAGCAAGCTTTACTCAGATAAGCGATCAGGCTGGCGGAGATGTAGAAAAGATTAAAGAAATAATGAAGGGAATTGTTGCTGAAAGAGGAAAGCATCAGAACCCGGTGACAGGTTCAGGCGGAATGCTTATAGGAACTGTTGAGCAAGTGGGACCGGCTCTTGAAGGAAAAACTGACCTGAAAGTTGGAGATAAGATTGCCACACTGGTTTCATTATCTTTAACACCATTAGTAATAGAAGATATAGTTACAGTAAGAAAAGATATTGACCAAGTAGATATTAAAGGAAAGGCAATTTTATTTGAAAGCGGAATTTATGCAAAGTTACCGTCAGATGTGCCTGAAAATCTTGCGCTTTCAGTGCTTGACGTAGCAGGAGCTCCGGCTCAGACTATAAAGCTTGTTAAAGAAGGAGATACTGTTCTTGTTCTTGGAGGAGCCGGAAAGTCAGGTATCCTGTGCTTGTATGAAGCTAAGAAAAAAGCAGGCAAAAGCGGAAAGGTTATTTGCTGGGCTCACAGACAAAGCTCTCTTGATACAATCGAAAAGCTTGGCTTGGCAGATTTATGCATAGCAGGAGACGCTACAAATGCGATAGAAGTATATGACAAAATAATGGAAGCGACAGACGGAAAATTATGCGATATCGTAATAAGCTGTGTATCTAGACCAAACTGTGAAATGTCAGCAATACTTGCAACAAAAGATGAAGGAACAGTATATTTCTTCAGTATGGCAACAAGCTTTACAAAAGCAGCATTAGGCGCTGAAGGTGTTGGCAAAGACGTTAACATGATAGTAGGAAACGGCTATACAAAAGGACATGCGGACACAGCTCTTCAGATAATGAGAGAAAGCAAAGAACTAAGAGATTTATACACTGAATTATACGCTTAATTATTAATTGTAATATATAAAAAATATAAACGGAGGTAATAAGGTGGCTTATTATAACGAAATAGAACTTTGGAAAGATGTAAAACCTGAAGATTGGGACGATTGGAAGTGGCAGGTAGAAAACAGAATTGATACTGTTGATCAGCTGAAGCAAATTATTAACATCACAGAAGAAGAAGAAGAGAGAATTGCAAAGGTTCTTGAAAAATTCAGAATGGGTATAACTCCATACTATGCAGCACACATGGATAAGGATGACCCGAGAGATCCAATAAGAATGCAGGCTGTTCCTACGTTTGTTGAAACACACGTAAGCGATGCAGACATGCTTGACCCTCTCCATGAGGACACAGATTCACCGGCACCGGGCTTAACACACAGATATCCAGACAGAGTTCTTTTCCTGATTACAGACCAGTGCTCAATGTATTGCAGACACTGTACAAGAAGAAGATTTGCGGGACAATGCGACGATGAAGTATCAATGACAAACATTGATAAATGTATTGAATACATCAGAAATACACCTGTTATTAGAGACGTATTGCTGTCAGGCGGAGACTGTCTGCTTGTTTCAGATGAAAAATTAGAATATATCATCAAGAAGCTGAGAGAAATACCACACGTTGAAATAATCCGTATGGGTTCAAGAACTCCGGTTGTTTGTCCACAAAGAATTACTGACGACTTGGTTAACATGCTTAAGAAATATCATCCGATATGGCTTAACACTCATTTCAACCATCCGAAAGAATTTACTCCTGAGTCAATGGAAGCATTGAGAAAGCTTGCTGATGCAGGTATTCCTTTAGGAAACCAGTCAGTATTGCTGAGAGGAGTTAATGATTGTCCTCATATTATGAGAGACTTAGTTCACAAGCTTGTAAGAAACAGAGTTAGACCGTACTACATTTATCAGTGCGACCTTTCACTTGGTATTGAACATTTCAGAACACCTGTTGCAAAGGGTATTGAAATAATGGAAAGCTTGAGAGGACATACATCAGGCTATGCTGTACCTACATTTGTTGTTGACGCACCTGGTGGTGGAGGAAAGATTCCTGTAATGCCAAACTACGTTATTTCACAGTCAGCGGACAAAATAATATTGAGAAACTACGAAGGCGTTATTACAACATATACTCAACCTCATATTCCTGATCTTGAATGCACATGTGACGTATGTCAAGGAAAGAAAAGTGATCCTCTGACAGGAGTTGCAGGCTTGCTGCAAGGTAATGAGCTTGCTCTTGAACCTACAAAGCTGGCAAGAAGAGAAAGAGTACGCAAATAAATAAAAAACCGGCCAATGCAAGGAATCTCGGAGGTGAGATTCTTTGCGGCGGTTAGTATAAAGAGGGCATATGAGATTAATTGATATAATCAGTCAAAATAATTACAACACTGTTTCAATCATAGGGCTTGCAAAGAATTCAGGCAAGACCGTCACCCTCAATTATCTCATAGAAGAGGCAGAAAATTTAGGTTTAAATATAGGTATAACTTCAACAGGCAGGGACGGTGAAAGTGTGGACCTTGTAACACAGACCCAGAAGCCGACGATTATGGCAGCTGAGGGAATGTATGCGGCTACGGCCAAAAAGGCGCTTATGCTTTCTGAAGCAAAGACAGAAATATTAGAAACAACAGGAATACCTACTCCAATGGGTGAAGTCGTGATTGTCAAGGTAAGACAGGGAGGCAATATACAGATTGCCGGACCTGTAAGCACTGCTGATATGAAGCATGTAGCAGAACGGCTGAAGCATCACGGAGCTCAGGTTGTTTTTATTGATGGGGCAATTGACAGAAAGGCTGTTTCATCTCCTGTGGTGACAGATGCATGTATCGTTGCGGCAGGAGCAGTATTGAGCAGGGATATGAAAAAGGTTTTGGAAAAAACCGCACATTCCGTTGAATGCTTTAAGCTTGCTCAAGTGGGAAGCGATGCGAGAAAAATCATACAGAAACACAGAAAAACCTGTATTATTCAGAATACGGGAAGTGTAATTGTACCTGATATTGCAACAAGCATAACTGGGGGCAAGAAAATAAGCGAGCTGATCGATGAAAATGCGGAATATGTGTACATCAAGGGCGCTGTGACCACCTCCCTGTTAAAAGATATAGGTGACAATAAATTTTTAAGAGGCATTAAAATAATAATTGAAGACGGAACAAAGCTGTTCACAGACATAAATGTGTGGAACGAGCTGAGGAGAAAGGGTTTGACAGTTGAAACCGTAAACAGCGTGAATGTAATAGCTGTAACCTTGAATCCGGTATCTCCGGCAGGGTATTTTTTTGACAGTGAGATTTTCAAATCAGAAATGGAAAAATATATTCCCGGGGTTAAAATAGTAGATGTAGTGTCAGGCGGTGATTTTGATTGACTGAATTTATGACGGAAAGTACGGTTAAAAATATAAACTTTGATTATATTTTTAATGAAGTTAAGCCTATTACGGAATATGGTATCAGGAAGAAACAGGAAGCAAAGCCTTTTAAGAGAGGTCATGAGGCAGACCTCAGAAACGCGTTCAATAAAATAAGGGCATTTATTGAAAGCTCCAAAAGGCGAGATATCATTGACGTTCTCAAACATGTAAAAAACATATATGAGACAATAGACAGGGCGAAAAAAAATCAGGTGTTGGACGAGGTTGAACTGTTTGAAGTAAAGAACTTTCTTATTCAGACTGAAAGATTGGAGAAGGTTTTAAAGACATTTCAAATGGACGATTTAAAATTAACACCAATGCCGCAGCTTTATGAGCTGTTGGATCCTGCTCACGAAAAGCTCAACACATTTTATATCTATGACGAATATTCCGAAAAGCTAAAAAATATAAGATTAAAAAAGAAACAGGCAGAAAAAGATATTGCTGTGTTAAAAAAAGCAATCAAAGAAACAATAGAAAAAAAATATGATGTGAAGCTAAACCTCAAGGATGAGGTAACTGTGAGCAAGTCTAATAAAGAAAAAGCTGAGGAGCTTTCAAAGGAAGGCAATTTGAGAGTTTCCGGTGAGAACTATCTGAACGTTATTTTTAAAATAAAAAATAACGAAGAAATTGACGGGCTTGAGCAGGAGCTTGAGTATCTGAGAAATGAGGAAGAAGAAGAGGAATTCCTCATAAGGCAGAGAATTTCCGAGGAAATAAAGGCATATCACCACACAATAACAGACAATATAAACGTAATCGGTGAAACAGATTATTTGATTGCAAGAGCGAATTACGCTCAGAAAACAAATTCTGTTGAGCCGGAGATAATACAGGACCTTGAGATAACTGTAAAATCCGGAAGAAACCTGAAGCTTGAAAAAAGCCTTAAGGAAAAGCACAAAACATATGTGCCGGTTGATTTGAGCCTTAGAAAAAATGCAGTTTGTATTACAGGTGCAAATATGGGCGGAAAAACAGTAAGTCTAAGGATGATTGGCCAGATTGCAGCCTTGGCTGCCTATGGAATGTTTATTCCGTGTGAATATGCAAGACTGTGTCTCTTTGATCATATTTTTATATCTGTTGGAGATGATCAGTCCATTGAAAAAGGACTTAGTACCTTTGGAGCCGAAATTGTTAATTTAAAAGAAGCATTGGATTATTCTGAAAAAAGATGCCTTATTTTAATTGACGAGCTGGCAGGAGGTACCAACCCAAAGGAAGGTTATGCAATTACGAAGGCAGTGGTGAATTATCTGAAAAAGAAGAATTGCATAACAGTGCTGACAACCCATTATGACAATGTAGCTAACGATGAAGACGTGCAAAATTTACAGGTTGCAGGGCTTGTTCTTCCTGGTGAGGCTGATTTATTTAAGATAAACAACATAGACCAGATAGCTAAATATATGGACTATAGATTGATTGAGGTAAAGTATCAAAAGGATATACCCAAGGATGCTATTAAAATAGCTAAGATGGCAGGAATTTATGAGGAAATAATTATAGACGCAGAAAGATATATAAACGATTAATTTCAAGGAGGAATTATGGAGAGCAAGTTAAATTTAAATCCGGAGCTCATTCAAAGCGCACGTTCAGCTGCAGCACGCATTGCAGAAAGTACGCAGCAGTTTATAGACAAAAATACAACTGTTGCGGTTGAAAGAACAGTTGCAAGACTCATGGGCATTGATGGTGTAGATGAAATCGAAAAACCGCTGCCAAATGTGCTTGTGGACAGCATTAAAGAAGGAGGCGGGTTGTCAAAGGGAGCTGCATTCTGGATAGGAAACGCAATGGTGCAGACAGGCAAGGCACCTCAGGAAATCGCAGAAGCGGTTAGCACGGGAGAAATAGAAATCACAAAGCTGCCCATAGCTGACGAAAATAAAATTATTGATGCTATTTACAAGACAGCAGAAAAAACTGTTGAAAAAATAAAGAACAACAGAGAGAAAAGAAATGAGTATCTCAATACAATAGGTGAAGGCAGAAAGCCATACCTGTATGTAATTGTTGCCACAGGAAATATTTTTGAGGACATTATTCAGGCTCAGGCTGCCGCAAGACAGGGAGCAGATGTAATAGCAGTTATAAGAACAACAGGACAGAGCTTGCTGGACTATGTTCCATACGGAGCAACAACAGAAGGTTTTGGCGGTACATTTGCAACTCAGGAGAATTTCAGAATAATGAGAAAGGCTCTTGATGACGTTGGTCAGGAAGTAGGAAGATATATCCGTTTGTGCAACTACTGTTCCGGTCTTTGCATGCCAGAAATAGCAGCAATGGGAGCTATCGAAAGACTGGATGTAATGCTCAATGACGCTCTTTATGGAATACTATTCAGAGATATCAACATGCAGAGAACATTGGTAGACCAATATTTCTCAAGAATTATAAACGGCTTTGCCGGAATAATCATAAATACAGGTGAGGACAACTACCTTACAACTGCGGACGCTGTTGAAGAAGCGCATACAGTTCTTGCATCACAGTTTATAAATGAGCAGTACGCATTAAAGGCAGGAATACCTGAAGAACAAATGGGTCTCGGTCATGCATTTGAAATGAATCCATCAGTAGAAAACGGATTTTTGCTGGAACTTGCTCAGGCACAGATGGCAAGAGAAATATTCCCTAAGGCTCCATTGAAATACATGCCTCCTACAAAGTTCATGACAGGAAATATATTCAAGGGACATTTGCAGGATGCACTGTTCAACTTCATATCTATATGGACACACCAGGGAATTCAGCTTTTAGGAATGCCTACTGAAGCAATTCATACACCTCATCTTCAGGATAGAATGCTTTCTATTGAAAATGCGAAATACATTTTCACAAATGCCAAGGATATCGGTGAGGAAGTTGAGTTCAAAAAAGACGGAATTATACAGAAGAGAGCTCAGGAGGTTCTGGCAAAGGCTGAGGAGCTGCTGAGAGATATTGAAAAAGAAGGAATATTCAGCACAATCGAGCAGGGAAAATTCGGCGGAGTAAAAAGAGGCTTCACCGGAGGAAAGGGTCTTGAAGGTGTTGTTGAAAAGAACGAGCAATATGTTAATCCATTCATAGATTTAATGTTGGGAGGTGACAGGTAATGGAAAATACTCAGAAAGTTGATTTAACGAAAATAAAGCCTTATGGTGATACTCTGAACGACGGTATGGTTCAGATGAGCTTTACATTGCCTGTACCATACGGAGATGAAGCAAGTGAAGCAGCAAGACAGCTTGCAGCAAAAATGGGATTTGACGAACCTGCTGTAGTTTATTCAAAAGATCTTGGCATAGGCTATACTTACTTTATAATGTATGGAAAATGCACTCATACAGTTGACTATACAACAGTTGAGGTTCCCAAGGTAGATATTGAATTCATGGACAGGGATCAAGTGGAAGAATATATAAGGGAAAATATCAAGAGACCTGTTGTAATAGTTGGAGCATGTACAGGTACTGACGCACACACCGTTGGTATCGATGCAATCATGAACATGAAGGGATTTGACGGAAATTACGGACTTGAGAGATACAAGGGAATAGAAGCTATAAACATGGGCAGCCAGGTTCCAAATGAGGAGCTTATTGCAAGGGCAATAGACCTTAAGGCCGATGCCATACTGGTTTCACAGGTTGTAACTCAAAAGGATGTGCATATTGCAAATCTTACACAATTGGTTGAAATGATTGAAGCCGAAGGCCTGAGAGACAAGATTGTTCTTGTGTGCGGCGGTCCGCGTATTTCACATGACCTGGCTCAGGAGCTGGGCTATGATGCAGGCTTCGGTTCAGGAAGCTTTGCAAACCACGTTGCAACATTTGTCGTAAAACAAATAGTTGAAAGAAATCTGATATAGTTATATACTGACAGAATAAGGAAGGGTAACCTTCCTTATTTTAATGGACGGAGGTACTATATGGAAAAGAACAAATGGTTTTGTATTCTTAAAATCCTAATTTTATCAATATTGTTCATATTGGCAGCTTATTTTGAAAACGCACAACAGCAGAGGCTGTTTGCTCTGATTTCAGTATTTTTACTTCTAATTGCAAATAATATACTTAAATATTTTTTAAATGAAAAAAGAAGGTTTTATTTTGTACTTTTTGCCGTAGATTTAGCTCTCATATATATTTTAGAAACAAATTCAAGACTTCTCATTAACTATTTTCTTCATTCATTTTACATAATTATTCTTTTCGAAGCAGCTGTCACATTGGAAATCAAACATGGAATAATAATCGGAATAGCAGATGTGCTTGTTTCTATGGTTAAATTCATATATCTTACTTACTTCAGGTTCAATCTTTCGAGTATATCTCAAATGGTTTTCTTTTTTACAATAAGTATACTTATTTTAATTGTTGCAATATTTGCACAGCATAACAGGCAGGAAAAAGAAAAAAAGGATATGTTGTACAGGGAGCTTCTTGATGCTCACAAAAAGCTGAAGGAATACACAGACGAGGTACAAAGGCTTTCGGCAGTGGAGGAACGGAACCGAATAGCAAGGGATATTCATGATAACCTGGGGCACAGCATGACTGCTCTCATAATGCAGCTTCAGATGGCAGAGCATTATCTCATGACAGATTCGCCAAAGGCACAGGAACTCATTGCAGATTCTGTAAAGGCAGCAAAGGACAATCTTTCCGGTATACGCGAAGTAGTTGAAACTCTGAGAGGAGCCGGACAGTCTTCTTCTCCGGCAGCCGCATTTCGGGAGGTTGCTGAGAAATTTTCAGAGAGTACGGGAACAGCCATTGACCTGAAAATAGAAGGAACTATGCCGGATAATCAGAAGATATTTAATGCAATATACCATATTCTGCAGGAGGCCATGACAAACGCTGTGAGGCACGGAAAGGCATCTGAAATATCGGCTGAAATTAATTATTTCGATGATGTTGTACGTTTTGTAATAAGAGACAACGGCAGAGGGACTGATAATATAGCAGAGGGATACGGAATGAGAGGGATCAGAGAGAGGGTCAAGGAACTGAGCGGTGATGTGGAATTCAAATCTGAGAACGGATTTATAGTGAGCGGCTATCTACACAAATGAAATTTATAGGGAGATATTATGATTAAAGTATTGCTGGCAGATGATCAGGATATATTGACAGAAGGTCTGAAGCTTATATTGGGAGCGGAAGATGATATAGAGATAACGGGAACGGCGAATAACGGAAGAAAGGCATATGAGCTGTGTAGAATAAGGCGCCCGGATGTAGTTCTGATGGACATACAGATGCCCGAATTAAATGGTGTTGAGGCTACCTCAATGATAAAGAGAGATTTTCCTGAAATTAAGGTTATTGTGCTCACAACCTTCAACGACGATAAATACATATATGATGCCTTAAAAAACGGAGCTTCGGGATATATGCTGAAGGATGCTCCACCTTCTGAAATAGCCTGTGCTGTGCGCAGTGTATTCAGTGGGGGCGGACTGATTCAGCCGGAGGTAGCTGCGAAGGTCATAGACAAGTTTGCACAGCTTGCCAACGAAACTGTGGATAAAATTATTGATCCGAGACTCAATCTGTTGACAGAAAGAGAAATCGAAATATGCCGGTTGATTGCGGACGGCAGAAATAACAAGGAAATATCAGAACAATTATTTTTAAGTCAAGGTACAGTAAAAAATCACATAACAAGAATTCTGATAAAGCTGGATATGAGAGACAGAACACAACTGGCTGTTTTTGCAGTTAAAAATAATCTTATTTAATGACTAAAGTCACATTATAATTCATTAATTTGTGATTTCGGATACTATAAATCCAGGTCGCAGTTGTTTATACTGAATGCAAAATAAAATTCACTAAGGGGTGCAGTATGAAAAAAATTGTGTGTTTAGCATTGACGCTTGTTCTTATGCTGTCGCTGACGGCATGCAACACGAATAATCTCGCTGAATATAAAAAGGCATTGGATAAGACAGAACAAATAACAAGAGGTCAGACACAGGTGGAATTTTCGTCCAATGTGGATATCAATACCGAAGGTATGTCAGCTGAGACAATAAGGGAATTAGATTATTACAAGGATATGAAGGGAAGCTTCAATGTGGCATTTGATGAAGAAGCAGAGAAAAGCATATTCAGAAGCTACATCAATTTTGGAGGTCTTAAATATGTGGCCTTGGTTGATATAGACGGATATATAGTAAGTGAAAATATAGAATTTCATATAAAGGCTGAGGACAAAAGCCTTATAATT
The DNA here is from genome assembly GCA_003497505.1 of Clostridiales bacterium. GTDB lineage: Bacteria > Bacillota > Clostridia > Tissierellales > Sedimentibacteraceae > Sedimentibacter. Next base: position 9,944 of record DNNV01000169.1, read on the forward strand.
AGAGAAGTGGACT
>DNNV01000360.1:0-7518 GCA_003497505.1 Clostridiales bacterium
ACCCTGTATTGGTACTTGTCCTGAAATTCCCTCAGCGTATTTATATTTCCAGACGCTTTGTGTCCGAATGTAAAATTGTATCCAACCACGATATTTTTGGCATTGTACCGCTCTATTAAAATTTCCCTGATAAATTGTTCAGGCGAATATTTAGAAACAACCTCATCCAGCTCTATTTCAACCACATCTGTTACACTGTAGGATTTAAGCAGTTCCAGTTTGATATCTCTGCTGTTTATATACTTTATATTGGAGCTTGACTTTCTGAGGTCTTTTTTTACAAAACGAAACGTAATTATTATGCTATTCTGATTCGTTTCATAGCTCAGCTCTATCATGCGTCTGATGAGTGCATCATGACCGATATGAATACCGTCGAAATTACCGATAGCGACACATGCTCCCTTTACATTATTCATTTGCACCACCTGTAGCTACATAAGCAATTTTTCTATTTTAACAGAGTCTGCTGCTGTTTTCTTTCCCATGCCCACTAAGATATTCTTGCAATAAATATAAAACTCATTGTCTGCTAAGTGGGAAGCATATGCATAAACATCGTTTCCTGCCGTCAGCCTGTCATAGTATGTTTCGTCCACAGTTATTTTTTCAAGCGGATACACAAGATCAATAGGCAGCAGGCATTCGCTCAGCCTGTTGTTATCAGTAAGAACTTTCAACCTGTCGATAGTCACAGAATCCTCAATCCTGAGTCCCTTGGCTTCTGTCCGTATCAGAACGCCCATATGTCCGTATGTCCCCAGCTTCTCTCCAATATCATTGCACAATGTCCTCATATATGTACCTTTGGAGCATCTAACCTTAAACACAGCTCTGTTATCTTCAAATTTTATAAGATTTAATTCCTTTATTTCAACTAATTTGCCCGGCTTTTCAACCTGAATATTTTGACGCGCATACTCGTACAGCTTTTTGCCATTCAGCTTAACGGCAGAATACATAGGAGGAGTCTGAAGCTGCTCTCCTAAAAATTCCTTTAGAACATTGACGACATCTTCCCTGCTTACGCTGAATGAATCGTTTCTTAACACGTCTTCTCCATAGCTATCCTGAGTGTCTGTGCTTTTTCCAAGTATCAGTTCGCAAATATATTCCTTGTCTCCGTTCATGAGATAATCGCTGATTTTTGTTCCCTTACCAACACATATCACCATAACTCCCGCAACATTAGGGTCAAGCGTACCTGCATGGCCAACTTTTTTTGTATTTAAAATTTTTCGGACGCTGCTTACAACATCGTGAGATGTCATACCAGTAGGTTTTAATATGTTTAATATTCCGTTCATTGCTCTCCAAAATATTCTTTAAATGTTCCTAAAATTAATTTTTCCGTATTTTCCACGGTATCTGCTATTTCAAAGCCTGCTGCCTTTGCATGCCCTCCGCCGCCGAATTTAACGGAAACCGAGGAAACATCAATATCGTTTTTTGACCTTAGGCTTACCTTTGTCAATTTTTCTTCGTACTCCTTCAGCACGCATGATACTTCAACTTCTCTGATTTCTCTTATGAATTCAGCAACTCCGTCTATATCGCCCATATCTACATTGTTTCTCTCAAGAGTTCCCTGTGTTATGGAGGCAATTCCAAGTCTGTTTTCATAGTAGAGCTCAACGCTTCCTATACATTCAATAAATGCTTTCACAACATTTGAAGGCTTTGAATTATATACCGCATTGTCCACAACTGCAACATCCACCCCCAGCTCAATGAGCTCCGCAGCCTTTCTGTGAGTTTCGCTGCTTGTGCTTGAATAGCTGAATTTGCCTGTATCCGTCAATATGGCAACATATATGTATGTTGCTGTCTCGCTTGTTATTTCCTGCCCGGAAGCCTTTAAAATATCATATAAAAGCTCTCCCGTGGAGCTCATGGATGGTTCAATTATATTGATTGTGGCATAGCTTTCGTTGGTTTTATGATGATCTATACATACGGATACTTTTGAACTATCAAGCACAGTTTTGAATTTTCCGAGCCTTTCACCATCGCTGCAATCAAGGATGAACGCAAGATCAAATTCATTCCCGCTTATGTCTTCGGCTATTATTCCTTCGCGGACAAAATCTCTGTAGTTAAAAGGTATAATTCCGTCAATGCACACAGTCAGATTCTTTTTAAGTGGCTTCAGGAAACTGTACAGGGCCATTACAGACCCTATACAGTCACCATCGGGCGCCTTGTGCCCAGCTATGCAGATATTATGAGAATTATTTATTAAATCAAATATTTTATAAAAATCATTCATCAGATCCACCCGGTTCTTCGGATTCATCATTTACTTTTCTGCTCTCTTCGTCCTCTATGACCCTGTTGATGAGCCTCGACATATATATACCCTTTTCGATAGAATCATCTTTTTCAAATATAAGCTCGGGTGTTATGCGCATTTTTATTTTTCTTCCCACTTCACGTCTGATAAAACCCTTTGCGCTGTTTAATGCTTTCAATGTAGGTTCTGCATCACCGTATACAGAAATATACACCTTAGCGTATTTCAAATCCTCTGTCACATGCACATCCGTTATGCTGAGAAGCTCCGATATTCTCGGGTCCTTCACATCATTTCTGATTACTTCAGATATAACCTTCCTCATTTCACCTGACAATCTGTTATTTCTTCTATTTGCCATGTTATACCCCTCTTTACTGTCTATCTTTTTATTTCTTCCATTATATAGGCTTCCATCGTGTCGCCTTCTTTAATGTCGTTGTATTTTTCAATGCCAATACCGCCCTCGTAGCTGGTATTCAGCTCAGATACGTCATCCTTGAACCTCTTAAGCGAAGAAATTTCTCCTTCATGGATAACTATATCATTTCTAAGCAACCTGATTTTTGATTTTCTTGTTATTTTTCCGCTGGTTACATATACACCTGCTACAATTCCAATGTTAGGCACCTTGAATGTCTGTCTTACTTCGGCTCTTCCCTGAACAACTTCCTTGTAAATAGGCGCAAGCATTCCTTTTACAGCCTGCTGTATATCTTCAATAGCTGCATAAATTATGTTGTAGGTACGGATATCCACATTTTCCTTCTTAGCCAGCTCCATGGCTGCAATTGAAGGTCTTACATTAAAGCCTATGACGATTGCATTTGACGCAGATGCCAGCATAATATCATTTTCATTGATACCGCCCACTCCGCCATGTATAGGATTAACCTTTACTTCATCCATACTCTGCTTAAGCAGCGACTGTTTTACCGCTTCTACTGAACCGCTTACATCAGCCTTGATTATGATATTCAAATCTTTTACTTCGCCTTTTTGAATCCTGTCAAACAGGTCATCCAGCGAAACTTTTGAAGACGCGTTCATCGATTCCTGATGTCTTTTGTTTTTGCGCTTTTCAGCAATATTTTTGGCGTCCTTTTCATTTTCCATCACAATTAAAATATCCCCTGCCTGAGGAGTTTCATTCAGACCAAGTATTTCCACAGGTACAGACGGTCCTGCCTGATTTATTTTCTTGCCCTTTGAGTTAAACATTGCTCTAACCTTGCCGTAAGCACCGCCAACAAGCACTGTATCTCCCTTGTTCAATGTTCCCTTTTCTATAAGGACTGTTGCAACCGGTCCTCTTCCTTTGTCAAGCTTCGCTTCTATTATTGTTCCTTTTGCTGCTCTGTTTGGATTTGCCTTTAATTCCTGAACCTCCGCAACCAAAAGAATCATCTCAAGCAGGTCTTCAATACCCATGTGCTTCTTAGCAGAAACAGGAACAAATATTGTGTCTCCGCCCCAATCCTCGGAAATAATACCCTGCTCGGAAAGCTCCTGCTTAACTCTGTCCATATTGGCAGTTGGCTTATCAATTTTATTTACGGCAACTATAATGGGAACTCCCGCTGCCTTTGAGTGGTTGATTGCTTCTATTGTCTGAGGCATAACTCCGTCATCGGCTGCGACAACTATGATTGCAATATCTGTAACCTTTGCTCCTCTTGCTCTCATTGCCGTAAATGCTTCGTGACCAGGTGTATCCAGAAGAGTTATTTTCTTTCCGTTTATTTCTACCTGTGAAGCACCTATATGCTGTGTTATCCCGCCTGCCTCGTTGGCAGTAACTGCAGTATCCCTTATGGCATCAAGGAGTGATGTTTTACCGTGGTCAACGTGACCCATTACCGTTACTATAGGAGGTCTCGGCTTCAATTGGCTCTCATCATCCTTTTCTTCAACGGATAATGAATCCTCCAGGTTCTGAAGCTCATCAACTATTTCAATTTTAGTGATCTTAGCTCCCAGCTCTTCACCGATTATCTGCGCTGTGTCAAAATCAATCTCCTGGTTCATGTTAACCATTATTCCAAGAAGTATAAGCTTGGAAATAATCATATTTGCGCTTACACCTAATTTATCCGCAAGCTTTCTCACAACAATTGGTCCATCAAGCTCAATATGTCTTACCTTTGGCTGATACTCTCTTTTTTCCTGCTCAGCAGGTTTCTGCTGCTGGTTGTTGTATCTATTTGGTCTATTATTATTCTTCTGTTTGTTTTGATTCCTCTGTCCGAAGTTTTTGTTATTATTATTGTTATTATTATTGTTATTATTATTGTTATTATTATTGTTGTTATTGCTATTGTTGTTTTTGTCTCCGCCCTCCGGTTTCTGTTTCTGTGGTACTGATTGCTTTTTAACAGGAGCAATCAGATTTTTATCAACTTTTTTCAGCTTTGCCTGTTTCAGGTCTATATTTTCATCAACTAACGGCTCATCGTCTATAACAGCACTTTTCACACCCTTGACCGGCTTTGCCTTTTTATTGTTGTTTATTATGCTTAATGCTTTCTTGAGTCTTATAACCTCCAAGTCTGAAATTGAACTCATATGGTTTTTTATAGTTATTCCTAACTCTTGTTCTGCCAGAGTAACCAAATCTTTACTGTTCATTTCAAGTTCTTTTGCAAGTTCGTATATTCTCATAGCCACCTCCGAATTATAAATTATTTAATAAATATGATGCAATGTTTGTATCCTTAATTGACAAAACACTCACCATCCCTTTCCCGAGACTCTCTCCCAGGGCTTCTTTTTCTCCGTACTCGACATATTTTATGCCGTATTTATCACACATAAACTGCGTATTTTTCTTTGTTTTATCCGAAGCATCTTCCGCCAACAAAACCAAGACGCTTTTCTTATCTTTAATATCAAGGACCGTCACATCATAGCCGATTGAAATTTTACCACCTTTTCTGGCAATTCCCAGCATGGAATAAATCTTATTCATTTTTGGAAATCTCCGCCTTTATGGCCTCATATATTTCATCGGGTATTTCAGCCTCCAATGATTTTGACAGCCTTTTTGATTTCATTGCCTTTTCAAAGCATTCAGCTTTCTTGCATATATATGTACCCCTGCCGTTAAGTTTTCCCGTGGCATCGAAGTGTATTTCATCTTCCTTATTTTTAACTATTCTGCACAGCTCTTTTTTAGGAAAGCTCTCCATGCATCCGATACATTTTCTCATAGGTATTTTTTTGGTTTTCATAGTACCTCCTGTGAGCTTTTTTCCTTCTCCTGAGATTCACTTATAATATCAATTTTCCAGCCTGTAAGCTTTGCTGCAAGCCTTACGTTCTGACCTTCCTTCCCTATTGCGAGAGAAAGCTGATTATCCGGAACAACTGCCACTGCACTCTTTTCCTTTTCATTGGCGGTTACCTTCACAATCTTTGCAGGTCCAAGGCTGTTTGCTATGAACTTTTCAGGGTCCTTGTCATAGATTATGATATCAATTTTTTCCTGACATATTTCATCGATTATGTTTTTCACTCTCGTTCCCTTATTGCCCACACATGAGCCTATGGGTTCAACATTGGGGTCGTTTGAGTGAACAGCGATTTTTGTCCTTGAGCCAGCCTCCCTGGATATTGAAAATATTTCAATTGTTCCGTCGTGTATTTCAGGAACCTCAAGCTCGAACAGTCTTTTCACCAGGTTGGGATGGCTTCTTGAAAGCATTATGCTCGCTCCCTTTCCTGAATTCTTTACTTCCACTATAACAGTTTTTACCCTGTCTCCGGCATTGTATGTTTCGCCAGGTATCTGCTCGCTTACAGTTATTATGCCCTCAATCTTTCCAAGGTCCACATAAATGTTTCCTTTGCTCTCTCTTTGAACTACACCTGTAAGTATGTCCGACTCCCTTCCATAAAATTCGCTGAATATGGATTCTCTTTCCGCTTCACGAATTTTTTGAAGAATTACCTGTCTTGCTGTCTGTGCTGCTATACGTCCGAAATCTTTTTTAGGCTTTATTTCTATTTTTACAATATCACCCTCATCATACTTCGAATCTATTGCTCTTGCATCCTCTAAAGTTATTTCCATATTTGGATTTTCTACATTTTCTACAACTGTCTTATCCTGAAACAACTTATACTCGCCGTTTTCTTCATCAATATCTATGCTGAAGTTCGTAGCCTTGCTGAAATTTTTCTTGTATCCGGTCTCTAATGCTGCTTTTATTGCCTCCAATACAACGTCCTTGCGAATACCCTTCTCTTTCTCCAACTCGCTTAAGGCACTTAATATTTCCTTGTTCATCATACCCTCCGTTAAAAGTCCTCTAACAATTTATTTATTTTTGAAATATCCTTAAGATCAATCGTTATTTCTTCATCAGCACACTGAATAATAACACTGTCCTCACCTTTTTCAATTAGTATTCCGCTTAATGCCTTTTTCCCGTCAACAGCCTTAAATAGTCTTACCTCAACCTTTTCTCCCAAATTCTTTTTGTAATCCTCATCGGTTTTAAAAGGTCTTTCAACACCCGGAGAAGATACCTCCAGGAAATACTGCTCCTTTATTAAATCAGCTTCATCAAGTTTTTTATTAAGCAGCCTGCTTACATCGGCAGTATCGTCAACTGTAATGCCTTCCGGTTTATCGAGAAAAACCCTCAAGTATTTGAACGGTCCTTCCTTTACATATTCAATATCAACTATTTCTAAGTCAGAATTTGCAATTGCGTCTTCGACCATTTTCTTTACTGATTCTTCTACAGACTTCTTGTTCATATTTTCTCCTTTACCCAATCTAATAGCATACAATCAGAAAGAGTGGGCTCCCCCACTCTTTCTGTCAAAATTTCTATCTTTTTTATAGTATATCACAATTTTTCTGATTAATCAAATAAAATTTTTAATTTTTATGCTGAGATTAAATGTTTGCCGCCTATTGTATTGGTATGTATCCTACCACCTCATAGGTTTCACTATCACAAACAATAACTGCGAAATCATGGCCTGAGGTTTCACCTATGGTTATAACCCAATCTGTTGAATCCACCATTTTTTCTTCTATTTTATGATCATCATTCCATACTGATTCCCACGTTTTATCATTTGCATTTTCAATCTTTACAACCTTGTAATCTATTTTTCCTTTTGAAGAAAAGGCTGAATTTTTAATAAATACAATGCTGTTTTCAATAGCCTTCTGCTGACCTTCAGGAAATGACTCTTAGATCGGAAGAGCG
>DNNV01000360.1:7681-12647 GCA_003497505.1 Clostridiales bacterium
ATTGCATCCGCTTAATAAAACGATAGAAAATATCATAATAAAAATTATGAAAATTCTTTTCATGCTAATACCTCCTTTTATTTATTAGACGCAAAATATTCAAATGAGTTCCATGAATTATTTACCTATTGCCTGATCCTAAAATATTAACACTATTACTACATTGTCCGTGTTCGCGACGGAAACCCCTTTTAACAATACTGTTATCTAAATTTAGACCCGCATAAAAAACTTGTATTTTGCTATAAGAAATTTATAATTTTCAGGCACTAAATCTCGCAATAATAATCATCTCCTTGCACAAAACTAATATAATATAAAATAATTGAAACAATTATATCAAGGTGGTGTTTATAATAGAAATGCTATATGAACTCAATATAGTTTCAATAAGCTTCAGAATTTTTCTTTCAATGGTATGTGGTGGGCTCATAGGTCTTGAAAGAACCCGGCGAAGCAGGCCTGCGGGATTCAGAACCTACATGCTGGTGTGCCTCAGCTCTGCTCTTGTTATGATGACAAACCAGTATATCTATATTAACTTTGGAGGAAGTGATCCTGCGAGACTTGGTGCCCAGGTCATAAGCGGCATCGGCTTTCTCGGTGCGGGAACGATTATTGTAACAAGCAGAAGCCAGGTAAAAGGGCTTACATCTGCGGCAGGACTGTGGTCTTCCGCATGCTTAGGGCTTGCAATCGGAACAGGCTTTTATTACGGGGCCATAATAGTTGCGGGGGCTGTGTTTTTAATCATAACACTTTTTAAAAGAGTTGATATATGGCTTACATCCACAAATAAAATGATTACTGTTTACACTTCTTTTTCATCAATTGAGCATTTTGATAAGTTTATTTCTTTATGCCATAAATCGGATTTTAAAATACAAAATATTGAAATTACAAAGGACCCTTCATTGAGAGAAGCAACTGTAATAGCAATAATTCTTCTGGAATCAAGCAAGCGGTTTAATCATGCTGAGGCAATTCACATGCTCAGCTCATCCGAAGGGCTTATACACATTGAAGAGCTTTGATAAAGCATTAACGGCTACAGAAAAATTCTTGCTGCAGCCGTTGTTTTCTTTTAAAATATGTAAGGAACAGCATACAGCAGTGAAGCTAAAATGCATACTGCTGCAACAACAGTCTTCCACACGTTGAATTCCCTGTCCAGATTCTTCTTCTCCTCAGGTGTTGGAAGAGGTATGCTGTTAATGGCCACAGACTGCTCTTTTCGCTTAAGCTGTATTTCTTCAGGCGTCTGAGGCCGTGCATATATCTTGTAAATAACAAGTCCCAATACGTTCCATATTATTCCAAAAATAACTGCATCCCTCTGAAGCTGAGTCATCATAATAAAATATATGACTATGCTTATAAATGCTCCTGCTTTTATTGCCGGTGCCATGTAGGGCCTGTGCAAATCTGCCCTATTCTTCCTCAAAGCAACTGCCGCGGCAATACCTATTATGTAATAGAACAAATCCGCAAACAAGCTCAGTGAAGATATGTACATTAGAGACCCCGACAATATGAATACTATCGACATAGCTCCCAGCAATATTACGGAAATATACGGAGTTTTGTACTTCGGGTGTACCTTGCAGAATATTTCAGGCACAACACCGTCTCTTGCCATGCTGAACAAATACCTCGGCGGTGCTGCTATGCTTGCGTTCAGTGTTGAAAAATCCCCGCCCAATGCTATGCCCGCAGCAAGAAGTATGAGAGGAAATCCTAAGATTCCGGCCGTTTTCATAGCTTCGGCATATGGTGCCGCTGCTATGCTTATAGCCGCGAGGTTTTCCTTCGGAACAATACCCAACAGGAACCATTGAAATAATATATTTACGGAAAATACTATAAACGGTGAAAGAAACATTGCACGCGGTATATTTATCTGCGGATGCTTTATTTCCTCACCCATTGCACAGCATGTTTCAAATCCGGCAAAGCACCACCACACGAGAGCAACAGTTCCTATGAACGTAGTTACACCGGTGCCCTCAGGCGCGGCAAACGGCCTGAAATTATCCAGGTGGATATTCGGTATCATGCTCAAAAACCATACAATTGCCACTCCCCAGAAGAAAAACATGAATCCGTTCTGAAGCCTGGCCGTAAGCTCTATGCCCTTATAATTTGTATAGATGAATACACATATGATAATTACGGCTATCGCCTTGTCCCCTAAGGGAATCGTCAGCCCTATGGCTTCAAAAAGTGTTGAAAAATAAAAGCTGAACGCCAGAGCTTCCCCGCTGGTAACTGCAACCAACGATATTATAAAATTCCATCCGGCAAGCATTCCCGCCGGGCGCCCGAGACCTTCGGTGGCATAATTGTAGGTTCCTCCCGAGAATGGAAGCGCTGATCCCATTTCCGCATAAAGCAGTGCCGGATACGCGCTGACAACAAGAGCTATACATGTTGCCAAAAAAATCTGCGGACCCAAAATTCCTACTGAATTGGCTCCAACTGTAAACAATCCCACGCCTATTACCGTGCCTACAGTTATGGTAACCGATTCTTTCAATCCCATTGTTCTCTTAAGAACAGTTGTTCCTTTTTCTTCTTTCACCATGTCTTCCTCCTTGTATTATTAGTTAAGCCTTACCCTTGCCGCATTTGCATGTGCGTGGAGACCTTCGCCCAAAGCCAGTTCCACAGCCGTCCTTCCTATGCTGTCCACTCCTTTTTCACTAATCCTCTGGTATGAGCATACCTTCAGAAAAGTTCCCACATACAGACCTCCGGTATATCTCGAAGCTCTCACCGTAGGAAGTGTATGATTAGTACCTGATATATAATCTCCGAAAACCTCTGCCGCATTTGCTCCTATAAAAAGTGAGCCGTAATTGTGAAGCATGCTCATTGCATATTCCTCATCCTTCACATGGATTTCAAGATGCTCAGGTGCATAGTCGTTTGAAACGTCAAATGCTTCATCTAGCGATGAAACTAAAATTATTTCACCGTTATTCTCCCATGATTTTTCGGCAACTTCCTTAGTTTCAAGCTCTTCAAGCTGCAGCTTTACTTCCTTTAAAACATCTTCTGCCAGCTTTAAGTTGGTTGTAACCAGTATACCCTTTGCATTGTAATCGTGCTCGGATTGGGCAAGCAAATCGGCAGCAATATATCTTGCATTTCCGCCTTCTTCGGATATGATAAGAACCTCGCTTGGACCTGCCAGAAAATCTATTCCCACCTGGCCGTAGCACTGTCTTTTGGCTTCGGTTACGTACCTGTTACCCGGTCCTACGATTACATCAACGGGTTTTATCTGCTCTGTCCCGTATGCAAATGCTGCAACGGCGTGAGCTCCTCCAAGGCAGTAAATTTCACTTACACCTGCTATATCCATTGCAACCAGCGTAACGGGAGCAATGCTGTTCGTACCCTTCATGGCAGGAGAGCATGCCGCAATTCTCCTCACTCCCGCTGTATGTGCGGGAATAGCCAGCATCAGCGCTGTGGAATACAGAGGATACCCTCCTCCCGGCACATAGCAGCAGCATGAGTCCACAGGCAGTATTTTATGGCCTAACAGCACACCCGGAGATGTTTCAAAATCTTCCACGGGCTGAATGGATCCCTTCTGCCTTTGTGCAAATTTGGCTATATTGCCGGCTGCTTCCTTCATATGTTCTATAAGCTCCTTATCCACCTTGTCATATGCAGACCTAATCTCCTCAGCACTTACTAAAAAAAATTCTCTGTCATTGCCGTCAAATTGAATATTATATCTGAGCAGTGCATTGTCTCCGTTTTCTTTTACGTCTTTTATCATATTTTTTATATCTGCTTCCAATGAATCACTTTTAACACTGTATCTGCAAACCGATTTTTTTAAAAATTCCATGCATTCCTCCCATGTTTACGTTTTCTCATTATTTAAAATGTAACTTATCACGGGAAGTATACTATATGTCAATGCATAAAAATGCCCATAAAAAAAAATACATGGAGTATACTCCACATATTTTAATGTGTATCTTTCTTTGCATGAAAGGAATAGAGGGACATCTTTTCATCTTTAATGTGAAAGCTGAAAGCTAGATTATCTCCTGAATCTTTTGTAAATCCTATATCCTCATAATCAATTACATTAAAGAATGCCCTTCTGAGAGATTCTCTGTATTTCTGAATATTGAAATTATACTCATAATTTTCCGGATATTCCTTTGTAAGAAGTTTTATTGATTTTGAAAAAGGTTCGAAATAAAAATATGTTCCTATGATTTCAGCACTTTTTCCAAGATATTTCAGAATATCTTCAGTTAAAAATGAATGCCTGTAGATACAGTATTCATTGGTTCCGAAAAAGTCTATCAATATGTCAACACAGCCTTTTCTGAAAGGATAATCACTTCCCGCATCTGCTATGTACAAAATATCCAAATCAAGACCCAGAAATTCTATTCTTTCCTTGTACATATACAATGTTTCGGGAAATTTATCTGTGATTACAAACAGGCAGTCATTGTTTCGTATATTCTTTAAATTCGTATATAAAAAGAAATAGGCATTCACATTGGTTTCAAGTATTACTTTGTTTTTCAGGTCGATTTTGTCAATTCGGTTAAGCATATAGTTGTATGATTTCTGAAACAAGGTTACCAAATCAGCCGGAATATCCTTATATAATTCCCGAGTCACATCAGGCTTGTCATAATTGCTTTCATTTTTATTTTTAGTTATAACAATTCCGTTTACAATCTCAATTTCGTACCCGCATTCACATTTCAGCCTGCCGTTGAAAATATACTTGCCGCTTATTCCTGCTCCCTCCACAGACATCTGGCTATTGCAGCACGGGCAGCATAAAAGCTCAAGGGCCTTTAGCGGCACTCCGGTTTTTTTAATCTGGTGATTCATACCGTATGAAAATGAATTTATTTCTTCGTCTATTTTTTCAACCGTATCCCTGAGCTGTAAAAGCTCCGCATTTATACAGCCCTTT
>DNNV01000226.1:0-4445 GCA_003497505.1 Clostridiales bacterium
TAAAAAGCGTCTGACTTCTCTAAAAAAGGTTCTGCCGGAATTATATGATTTGTTTGCCGAGTTTTGTGCGGCTGAATAACATGAAGTTAATCAACAAATATAAGTTTGTTGTACATATTATTTATATAACCTTCTGCGTGAAAAGGAGAATTTGCTAAATGAAAAAAATATTGAGCCTTATTTTTTCTGTGGCTTTATGTGTTACACTTGCCGCTTGCAACAAGCATACATTAAATATAAATGATAATAGTGATAAGTCTCCTTCTCCTGCCTCACCAACGGCTCCGGAAACGGCAATAGACACACCGACAGAGCCTGATAAACCTGTCGATAATCTTGATGATATGTATAATGCATATACTGCTGCGCTCGAAAACCTAATCCAAAACTATATACTTCCAGATGGCACTGACGGAGGGACGCAATATGGTGATATGTATACAAACAAATTCGATGTTTGCGATGTGGATAACGACGGGAGAGAAGAACTGCTCCTGTTTTACACCACTACATCTGGAGGCGGCTGGGCAGGATTCGTACTTGGTTACGACGCAGAGACAAAAAAACTGCAAACGAAACTTCGTGAATCCACTTTGCTGACGTTTTATGATAACGGAATCATCAGGGCGAAATGGGGTAATAATCAGAGACTTGGCGGTGACTTTTGGCCATATAGCCTATATCAATACGAGCCAGATTCGGACAGCTATGTATTTGTTGGCATGGTGGATGCATGGGATAAAAACTACTTGGGAGGAGACAATCATAAAAATGAGTTTCCAAGTGATATAGATAAAAGCGGGACGGGGTTTGTTTACTATATCATGGAAGATAGAGAATATGACAATTCTCACCCAGTAGATGCATCCGAATACTATGAGTGGCTCAACGCGTACATTGGAAATGCTTCAGAAATTCAAATCAAGTATATGGACTTGACGGAAGAAAATATCTCGCAGATAAGAAATGGGTCATGAGCATCATGCGAAGCTGACAAATTCCAATTTATCGGACTGTATTGAACTACGGATATATAAATAGGAGCTTAATGAGGTAATTATGATGATGATCAAGGCTTTACACTTACACAGCGGAATTCGGTTACTGATACGAAATACGTAGGGATTGTCCGCCTTTGTGAGGATAAAGAACGATTCTACTTATTTACTACACCACAGAATGCCCATATTTTGCCCAAACGAGATTTTAAGGCGGACAGTGCAGATGATTTGATCAAAATTGATTTATGAGGGCAGTATCTTACTATTTGCTCATTTAGAAGAATTAACAAAATAACAGATAAATCAGAAGGAGGAGAACAAAGCATGAAATATGAAGATTTTTTAAAAAAACTATATAAACCTGCAAGAAGTGCATTTGAACATGAGGGCATTAATAATTTTGAAAAATTAGCATCATTGAGTAAAGAAGAATTACTTTTAATACATGGTGTTGGTCCTAAATCATTGCCGATAGTAGTTGAATGCTTAAATGAAGTTGGAATGAAATTGAGAGAATAACAAATTTTTGTTTAATATTTCCATTAAGTATAGTAGGAGTAATGGTCTCCCCAATGATGTTTGATGCTCCAGGTTCAACGGAAAGTTTATTTGTATGGGTGGTTTACTTATTCATTTTATCAATTCCAGTAGTTATTTTAATATCTGTAATAATATCATTATTACTTTTATTTAAATTTAAACTATATAAAAAGGCAGTTTTGTTTAGCTTATTACCAATAATTAATTTTATTATAATTTATTTTCTTCTAAATTGAAAGCAAGGACATCTTGAAAAAGTGATAAAATACACTTTCGATATTGTAATGACTTATTAAGGTTAAATAAAAGTCCTGACAATCAGTGGTATGGTTCAAAGGGTGGAGCAGATACGCAAGACTTCAGGGTAAAATGGTTTGGCTATAGTTACAACATAATATAAAAAATTTAAAAGGAGAAATTTTGAAATGAGCAAATACGAAAACGCGATGAAACTTATGGAAGAACGTTGTGGAAATGGTAAAGAAGAAGTTATTGCCCTTGCGACAATATCGCTATTCCCGAACGCTTCCGGTAATCCCCGACCTGCTGTCCGTATGGTTTGCGCTTATTATGAAGACGGCGTATTTTATGTTTCTACGGACGCAAGAAAAAATAAAATGCTGCAAATTGAGAAGAACAACGAGGTTTCCGTCGGTGGGTTAGGTTGGTACGCTTTCCAGGGTACGGCTGAAAATCTCGGTTGGGTCAAGGAGGAGAAGAATGCGGAAATCAGAGCGAAATTTAAAAAAATCTTCGATTGGTTCGATGAAGTTGGCGACGAAGACAATCCGAACTCAATCGTTCTGCGTGTCACCCTTACAGAAGGTACTATTATTGACAACGAAAAAAAATACGGTGAATGGCAGTATGAAATTGATCTTGTCAATAAAACGGCGAAGTAAATAAATCCGTATAGTATAGTCATAATGTGAAACTTACAAATTCCAATTTGCAGAGCAAAGCGAACTCTGGCTAAGGGATTCGCCTTGCCCTTTTCATCATATTCCCAATATCCTTGCAAGAAGACGGTGATTGGATTTTTGTTCTCATATCGTTCTTATCCTTTTCTGCTTATATTTAGGCGCTTGGGGAAACCCCTTTGCTATGATAAAATATAAAGAACTATCATACATAATCTTCGCAAAATAGCAGTTGAAATTTTACATTTACATAGCGAGCTATATGACAGGAGGCTTATTATGGATTGGTGGAATGTATCGGTATTTGGAGTAATACCTGTGTTAACCGTACTCTTCTTATTTTGTGTTAATCGAAAGAATCTTTGGTCTGCGCCTATCATTTCAATCATTTTAACGGTAATTATTAGCTTAATTGCAATGCCGACTATATTTGAGGGAGGAGAAGCCGCTAATATGTTTTTCAAATTAGTAATACCAGTGCATATTTTAATTACGCTTATTCTTACGGGGATAGCTTATGGTATATCATTTTATCTTGAAAAAGAAAGACCATAACCCATGAGCATATATTTCCCAACAGCTTAAAATCAATAGATAAGAATTTTGGGGACTTTGTTGTCTGGATGTGCTTTTTATAAGCAACTATAAATTCCGATTTCGCGTGCGGATATATAAAAAGGAGTTTAATGAGGTAATTATGATAATTCGAGAGTATAAACCGATTGACTGCGCTATTATGGCAAGGCTATTTTATGATACTGTGCACACAATCAATGTAAAGGACTACACGAATGAGCAGATTAATGCGTGGGCTACGGGAAATGTTGATTTGGAATCATGGAATTGTTCATTTTTGACCAACAATACTTTAATTGCAGAAATAGACGGGAAAGTTGTCGGCTTTGCTGATATGGATAAGAAAGGTTATCTCGATCGGCTTTATGTTCATAGGGATTTTCAGCGCAAGGGTATTGCTTCAGCTTTGGTAAATGAATTAGAACGGCTTGCACGAGAAGATGGTTTACTTAACTTTGAAACATATGCATCAATTACTGCCAAACCCTTTTTTGAAAAACAAGGGTATGTGGCTGAAGCAGAAAATAAGGCTATAAGAAATGGTATTACTTTGGTGAACTATAAAATGGTTAAGCATTGTTAAATTTTAGTTCACAATTTTCTTACATGGAGGATTAGTCTATGACAGATGAAAATATAGCTTATTATTTTAAGGAAAGTGACAATTTGAAGAATATAACCAAAAGACCATTTATGATTCTTTCAGATTTTTTAGCAGTATATAAGTTTATGATTGATATTTATGAAAAGGACTGGAGAAATGGTGTGCCGGCACCATTCTTGGAGTATGCACTTTCTTCTGAATGGTCAGATAAAACAATGAGCCACAGGAACATGATATGGGAGAACGATGGTATAATAGTTGGGTTTTGTTTTTATGAAAGTCGTATAGGTAAAGCTTTTTTCAGTTTAAGACCAGGATATGAAGAGGTGGCAACTGCAATGGTTGATCATGCAGAAAAGTTTTTGGCTGATAATGACGGCAACCTCAGACTCAATATTTTTAAGGGGCAGAATGCAGTGACTGATGCTGCTATAAGTGCCGGTTTTGAGAAAACGAGTGAACATGTTGATATGATTTTTGATTTTGATAAACAGTTAAGTTATAAGCTGCCAGAAGGTTTCAGTTTTGTAGAACCCGGTAAATTTGACATGGAAAAAGTATTGATATGCTGCTGGAAAGGTTTCGATCATGAAAAAGAGGGCCCTTGGAATGGTGAGATTGATTGTGGGTATCATCTATATACTTCACCTCATGCAACGCCAGATTATCCTGTAGCAATTAAAAATGAAGCAGGTGATTATGTATGTTGGGCGGGTATGTGGTGGACGCCTGAGAATAATCTTGCATATATGGAGCCACTTTGTACAGTTCCTGAATATCGTCACAAAGGTCTTGGAGCGGCAG
>DNNV01000226.1:4652-5690 GCA_003497505.1 Clostridiales bacterium
GGAGCGGCAGCATTATCTGAAATGTACAGAAGGATGAAGCCGCTTGGTGCAACACACATGACAGGTGGAGGTAGTACGTTTTATAGTTCAATTGGGTATGAACCAATGATTACATGGACATACTGGCAAAAAAAATAATCTTGTATGAGTGAATGTTTATTTTGGGTCATTATGAGATTAGAATTTGAGGAGGAGAAATTTTGAATATACAACTTGTTTATGAATCCCCAACAGCACAAGACTATGTGAGTCTTCGGTTGCGTTCAGGGATGGGAAATAAAGACTTGAAGAGAAGTCAGATTGCCCTGGAGAACTCCTTGTTTGCTGTATCTATATATGATGAAAAAAAGTTGGTTGGGTTTGGCAGGGTAGTTGGCGACGGCGGTATAACCTATGTTGTGAGCGATATTATGGTAGACGAAGAATATCGACGAAAGGGTTTTGCGGAACGGATTATGGAAGCAATAGATAATTATTTTGAAAAAAATACACATGAGGATAGCTATATTTGTCTGATAGCAAATCGCCCTGCGGATTTGCTTTATTATAAACATAAATTCAGGTATTTACCGGAAGACAGATGCGGTATGCTGCGTAATCAGTCACAAGTTAAAGGAGAAAATAATGAAAAATGAAGAAATAGTATGTTATTGTTCAAATGTTACGAAGGATCAAATATTAGATGCATTAGATAATGGTGCAAAGACGTTAAATGATATCAGGAGAATGACAGGTGCATGTACTTTAGGAAAATGCAAAGAGCTAAGTCCAATAGGAAAGTGTTGCTCTCCGGAAATTGTCGATATTATTGAGCAATATCAAAAAGGAAATTAGAATTCGTAAGGGTACATTATATGAACGAGGCCATTCAAGATTAAGCTGAAAAATACAGCGAAGACGAATATGACTCCCTTATCACACACCCTAATCAAAAGAGTTACTTAAGAAAGGCAGACAAGAGAGAATAAATTTAATAAAGCTTTTTACTTTCAGATGAGCTGACAGTTAGGTATAAAAACAAACTACATATAAAAATCA
>DNNV01000056.1:0-2302 GCA_003497505.1 Clostridiales bacterium
AAGAAAATAGAAGTTACGTCATACTTGCTGTATTTTTTTACAACGTCACTTTTGTTTTTGGCATACAACAATCCGGCAGTAAACGTTGTTTCAAACATGTTGCTGTTTTTCCTCATTACATTTAATTATGAGTCCACACTAAAAAGAAAGCTCATGGCAACGGTATCCATATACATGATTTTAATGTCAATAGATGTTTTTGTTGCAATCGGCATAGGGTATTTTCACCTAACCATGCTTTCGCAGAATTCAGATTTTGCATTAGTTTCAGCATTGATAATCATAAAGGTGCTTACATACATTGTAATGTTGCTTCTGTCAAACTTTGAGCTGTACAGGCGCGATGTAAATGTATCCTCCATGCATTGGGTATCAATATTTGTTATTCCGGCAGGAACTCTGGTTCCGGCGCTCATGCTGGCATTCATGGTGAATGATGATAATTTGATAGGAATTATCATTTCAATAATCATGCTGTTTCTCATCAATATTTTTGTTTTTTATTTATATGATTTTTTAATGAAGTCATATGATGAAAAGATGGAAAAGGCTCTTCTCATGCAGCAGAATAGCGCTTATCTGAAGCAGCTTGAAATAATGACACAATCTCAGGAAAATCTAAGGGAATTCAGGCACAATGTTAAAAATCACGTCCTTTCCCTCAAGGCACTTCTTGAGAACAATGACAGCAGATCTGCCTCAGACTATCTGGACAACATATACAGGAGTATTGGTATTCCGGATGAATACTCAAAGTCGGGCAATTCAGAAATTGACAGCATACTGAACTATAAGCTGCACAAGGCTGATTCATGTGGAATAAGGAGCGAGGTGAAGGTGAGCGTACCTGAAAAGCTCAACATACTTCCATTTGATTTAAGCGTAGTGGTTGGAAACCTTATTGACAATGCCATTGAAGCATCATGCGCATCCGCAGAGAAAAAGCTTAAGGTATCCGTGGAACTGGACAGGAATGTGCTGTATCTGCATATTTCCAACTCCTTTAGCGGAGCGCTCAACTACAGCAACGGGGAGTATGTTACGACAAAGACTGACAAGGAGAAACACGGCATGGGATTGTACAGCGTTAAAAAGTCTCTTGAGAAATATAACGGAGCAATTGAGCTTCATCACACGCGCAACGTATTTTTCGCCGATGTTCTTATATACAATATTTATGAATCGAGTGGCATTTAATTTTTACAAAAACACGCATTAATTATTACAATCTTCCGTGCGCAGGGATTTTTTATGGTAATATGTAATATGAATCTATCTTGAATTGTATTTACGAACAGCGGAGGTACAACATGAATATGGACAAATATTTTAAGAATACATATACGGTTGCTTTCAGGCTTACCGGAAATGAAATAAAAGCCGGAGATATGGCACACGCCGCAATAGAACAGCACTCATCGGATTTTAAATTGTCCGGTTTAATACATATTGAGACCATTCAAAACACTGCAAAGGAAGTATGCAGAATGTTTCTTGCTGATTCGGATAACGGAATTAAATTATTCAAAAGCTTTGGCGGCAATACAAAGGCCGGCTATTTTCAGGATGCTCTGATGACCTTGAATCCCACAACAAGGGCTGTCGTTGTGTGGAGAGATGTGCTGGGATATGAAATTGACGACATTGCAGGTGATTTATTTCCCAAAAAAGAGCTTTATCGGGAGCTTAACAACGGTCGAAGACAGATGAAGGAAATTTTGCGCAATATTATTATTTAGGAGAATGAGATGAAGAATATTTTTAAGAAGAAAAGACTGATAATTATTGTAATCATTTTAATTGCAGCAGCAGCTATTTTCACAGCATTAAATAAAAACAAGGGTCCTGTTGAAACGGCCGTAAATACCGTAGCACTGGAAAAGAAGTCTATTGAACAGATTATATCTGTCAAAGCTCCCTTGGAAGGAATTGAAAAAGCAGATGTAGTTTCACCTTTAAATTATGAGATTATAGATATAAGAGTCAAGGAAGGAGACCTGGTTAAAAAAGACCAGATTTTAGCGGTTCTTGACAGCGAAGAATTGGAGAAGCAGATTTCTTCGGAGGAAAGTCAGATTCAGCTTGCTCAGTTAGAGCAGCAGGAGAGCCTGAAACAACAGCAGGTTGAATATGACAAGGCGCTGCTGAATGTTGCTGAGCTTGAGAAAAGCTTCAATCAGAGCAAGGAGCTTCTTGAAAACGGAATAATTACAAAGGAAGCCTATGAAAAGGCAGAAAGCAGCCTGAAAGAAGCGAGAAAAAGCCTTGAAACCTTCAATGCCGTTGATGGAAAGGTAGTACT